>CAJWZC010000178.1 GCA_913049915.1 uncultured Colwellia sp. | reverse complement strand
CTATACCTTCTAAATAAACTGCCCAATATACTTCCCCCATTCGGGCATCAATAGCGGTTGCCACTTTTTGTGTATTAAATTTCTTAGAAGCTCTAAAACCAAGTAACTCTAAGGTTGAGAAGCCCAAAGTAGGAATATTACAAGCAAGTGACAATCCTTGAACAACTCCAATACACATTCTAACACCAGTAAAGGCACCAGGTCCCTTGGTGTAAGCTATAAAGTCAACTTCACTTAGCTTTGTATCAGCTTCACTAAAAACTTCATCACATAACTTCAAAATATGGCCCGAACTTTTAGCAATATTAGAAACTTTTCTGCTTGTTTTGACACCAGATGAGTATAAAGTTAAAGATGCAACATCGGTACAAGTATCAATAGCTAGTATATTCATTGAATAATTTTTTTATATTTATTATGCATTGACAATATCATTTCTAATCTATTATTTAAGCGTTCAGGATGCTTAACTGGATGGTAATAAGATGGACCTTTTAATAACGCAACTAGAGTTGCCATTTCCCTTAAATCTAAATCGTCCACTTTTTTGTCAAAGTAAAACTGGCTAGCACTTGCAAAACCGTGAAACGCCATCGAACCTTGCTGTGCCAAATATACCGTATTCATATAACGCTCAAGAATAAAATTCTTATCATAATTAAGTTCCATTAACATTGCCATCAAAGCCTCATCAATTTTTCTGGATAAGGTTTTATCCCTTGAAAGAAGAGTATTCTTGATTAGTTGTTGGGTGATAGTACTGGCGCCTCTAATAGCTTTGTCTTCTAACAAATAACCATAAAAAACTCTTACAATTTCTTTGAAATCGATTCCCCAGTGCTGAAAAAATGATTGATCTTCTACTAGCAAAAGCATATTAACCATTTCTTTAGGGTATCTCTTTATAGAATAATCAATTTGAGTAATTTGGTCGCTTTTTTGAACCTCTGAAGAGAAGGTGCTTTTAATAAGATAATTTAAATAAACCAGGTAACCAAAAAACAAAGCCAAGCCAAGCAAAATAAGTCGCTGCAGCAATTTTTTCATAGATATATTAAGCACAAAGTTAACTAACCTTATTGTAACAAAATCACAAACTTAGAATGTTTAATCCCTAATATCTATCAAACTTCCACAAATAATTGTTAAAAAAACAACAAGTAGTATAAAATACCCACTTCCTTGCTTGATCAGCACTTGCTGGCAAGCTTTTATAATCCATAAGGAGATGTTAATGAGGCATTACGAAATAACTCTCATTGTCCACCCTGACCAAAGTTCTCAGGTGACAACGATGATAGAAAAGTACAAAGAAATTATTACCAAAGATGGTGGCAACATTCACCGTGAAGAGGACTGGGGTCGTAAGCACTTAGCCTATCCAATCAACAAAATCTATAAAGCGCATTACTTGATGATGAATATCGAGTGTGACCAGGAAACTCTAGATAAGCTTAGCTATAATTTCCGTTTTAATGATGCTGTACTTAGAAACTTAATTATCTCTAAATCAGAAGCTATTACTATGCCATCAATTATGATGACAAATACTGCAGAAGAGAAAGAGAAAGAGAAAGAGAAAAAAGATAAAGTAAAAGTAACAGAAAAATAATCGGAGATTGATATGGCTAAAAAACAAGTAAATAAAAGACGCAAATTTCAAATTCCTATCAACCGGTTTTGTCGCTTCACAGTAGCTGGTTTTAAGGAAATAGATTACAAAGATGTAGACATTTTATTAAAGAATATTGATGATAGCGGTAAAATAACACCTTCAAGAATAACTGGCACCTCTGCCAAATTTCAGCGTCAGTTAACTACTGCAATCAAGAGAGCTAGATTCCTAGCGTTGATTCCTTATACTGACAAACACAAGAAATAGGAGCCCTAATGCAAGTAATTTTATTAGAAAAAAATGAAAAGCTAGGTAACTTGGGTGATGTAGCAAATGTGAAGTCTGGATATGCGCGTAATTACCTGATTCCACAAGGCAAAGCCAAACCAGCAAACAAAGAAAACTTAG
>CAJWZC010000177.1 GCA_913049915.1 uncultured Colwellia sp. | reverse complement strand
AAATATGCCGTTGGCCCGAATGAAGGCAAACATTTCGATACCGCACAACTTAGAGACGCTTTTTTAATGGAAGGTTTATTCCAGGAAGATATAATCAAGCTGGTTTATACCCACTATGATCGCTATATCGTTGGCGGCGTTGTGCCAAAAGCAGGCGCTGTGACGCTTGACAGTATTGACCCGTTAAAAGCTGAGTATTTTCTCGACCGACGCGAATTGGGTATCATCAATATAGGTGAAACTGGCACGGTAACCGTAGACGGTGAAGTCTTTGAGTTAAATAACAAAGAAGCTTTATATGTTGGCGCTGGCGCTAAATCAGTGGTTTTTTCAAGTAATACTGCTGCAACACCCGCACGATTTTACTTAAACTCAGCCCCTGCCCACGCCTCTTATCCCAACAAAAAAGTCGGTATGTCTGATGCTAAAGTTTTAAACTTAGGCTCACCAGCAACATCAAATGAACGCACGATTTACCAACTTATGATCAACGGTGTGGTGGATACCTGCCAACTGCAAATGGGCTTAACAGTGCTCAAACCCGGTAGTGTTTGGAATACCATGCCAGCCCATCAACACGACAGACGTATGGAAGCTTACCTTTATTTAGACCTTGCTGAAGATCAAGCGGTGAGTCACTTTATGGGTGATCCAAAAGAAACTCGTCATATTTGGACGGCAAACGAACAGTGTGTGGTATCACCACCTTGGTCAATTCATAGTGGTTGCGGCACCAGTAATTACGCCTTCATTTGGGGAATGGCGGGTGAAAACCTTGATTACACCGATATGGATCACTACGGCCCTGCAGAGTTACGTTAATAACTTAAAGATAAGTTTTCAATCTGCACCTACTATACCCGTGGTCATAGGTAAGATCTTAAGAAATCGAGTTGAAACTCAAGAAATTACTTATTCCATGACGTATTGCTGGGCTTTACTGCCCTGTTAATTGTCTTGCTATTGATAAACCTAATTTGATAATAGAGTTAACTAAAATGATAAAAAATAAAAAAACCTTTACCGCTCGATTATTACAAACAGCAATAATGCTAGTAACATTATCATCAGCTACGGCTTGTGCTCATGATAATACCTTATCTGAAGCCGAAAAATCTCAAGGTTGGGAGCTGCTATTTAATGGCAAAGATATGTCGCAATGGCGTAACTTTAAAAAACCTGATATTTCGGATAAATGGCAAGTTAACAATGGTGAAATGCAGCTAACGGGAAAAGGTGGTGGCGATATTCTCACCAAAGAAACTTATGAAAGTTTCGATTTAACATTAGATTGGAAAATATCGATCGCAGGTAATAGTGGTATTTTTATAATGGCTGACGAAATCGGTAAAAAAATATACTCACATGCTGTAGAAGTACAAATTATTGATAATGAACGTCATGCTGATACTAAAGTTGCTTCTCATTTATCGGGGTCTATTTATGATATAACCGCTTCTCCTAAAGCGTCACATAAACCTGCTGGAGAATGGAATAGCATAAGAATTTTGTTAAAAGATAAAATGCTAAAAGTTTGGCAAAACAACATTGTGACCGCCGATGTAACGATTGGAAGTGAACAGTGGAATACACTTGTTGGTAAAAGTAAATTTAAAGATTGGCAAGGCTTCGCACTTAATGACATTGGTCATATTGGCTTACAAGATCACAGAGATCCTGTTGCTTTTAAAAATATAAAGATTAAAAAATTATAACTTTGGACAGTATTATGAAAAATTTTTCTTATGAAGTAATCGTTGTAGGTTCTGGTGCTGGTGGGGCAATGGCCGCTTATACATTAACAAAAGCAGGTCATAAAGTACTTTTGCTAGAAGCTGGCCGTGATTATGATCCTAAAACTGAAACGCCTATGTTTAAAACAAAGGGCGAAGCTCC
Source organism: uncultured Colwellia sp. (assembly GCA_913049915.1). Classification (GTDB taxonomy): domain Bacteria; phylum Pseudomonadota; class Gammaproteobacteria; order Enterobacterales; family Alteromonadaceae; genus Colwellia. The sequence goes on along the minus strand of CAJWZC010000177.1, from coordinate 244 downwards.
TTTAATGGGATCTAGTAATGTTGATAAAGCTTTCGGATTTTATGATGCAACCGTAGATGGCGGTTGGTCAGTACCTGATGAACCTTATACTACAGGTGAAGGTTCTGACTTTATGTGGTGGCGTGCTCGAATGCTTGGTGGAAGAACCAATCACTGGGGGCGTTTTTCTTTACGTTTTAGTGAGCATGATTTTAAAGGAAAATCTCGCGATGGTCTTGGTGCCGATTGGCCTTTTGAATATCAT
>CAJWZC010000176.1 GCA_913049915.1 uncultured Colwellia sp. | reverse complement strand
GGGCGTTTTTCTTTACGTTTTAGTGAGCATGACTTTAAAGGAAAATCTCGCGATGGTCTTGGTGCCGATTGGCCTTTTGAATATCATGATATTGCCCCTTGGTATGACAAAACAGAAGAGTTAGTTGGCATTTGTGGTACGAATACAGGCTTGGATGACATGCCTGATTCTGGCGAAGGGATATTACAACCACCACCAACACCAAGAGTACCTGAACTGTTATTAGCTGCTGCAGCAAAAAAACTAGGTATTCCAACGGCACCAATGCATAGAGCCGTACTGACGCGACCAAAAGGTGACCGGCAAGCCTGTTTTTATGCAACACCTTGTGGTCACGGTTGTTCAATAGGCGCAGCCTTTCAAACAACAACTTCATTACTTCCTATGGCAAAATCTACCGGTAATTTAAAAATAATTACTGACGCGATGGTTAAATCTGTAGGAGTTGATGAAAACGGAAAGCCAAATGCTGTCAGCTATATAAATAAGAAAACATCAGAGGTAATTACCTTACCTGCGAAAGTCATTATTTTAGCGGCAAGTGCCTGTGAATCAGCCAGGTTACTATTGAATTCTAAAAGTGAACACCATCCAAATGGCTTAGCTAATTCAAGTGGTCAAGTGGGTCGTAACCTTATGGATTCAACCGGAGCAGATTTAAATGCTCATATACCCGCATTAGAAAACCGCCCTATTTACAATGAAGATGGCCATACGGCTAATCATATCTTTGTGCCATGGTGGGGACATAAACAACAAGCAAATGGGGAACTTGATTTTCCTCGTGGTTATCACTTTGAAATTGGCAGTGGCTTTAGAGAACCCAGTGCAAATGTTAGTGGTAAGTTACAAGGCTACGGCAAAGAGTTAAAAGAACAAGTCAAGAAACATTATGGCTCTAGAGTCATTTTAGCCCTACGTGGTGAAATGCTACCTAATGAACATTCTTATATGGAAATAGACGACAAAGTAACTGATAAATGGGGAATACCTGTTGTTAAGTTTCATTGGAAATGGTCTGAGCATGAGCTTAAACAAGTGGAACATGGCTTAAAAACAGCAAAACAAATTTTAGAAACGATGGGAGGGACTTTTACAGAGCCTTTACCAAGTGCAGAAAAAGCGATTCTAAAAGGCGGCCAGATCATTCATGAAGTTGGTAGTACTCGAATGGGGGAATCACCAAAAGATTCAGTAACTAATCAACATGGACAAACATGGGATTGTAATAATGTTTTCGTTATGGATGCAGGTGTTTTTGCTTCTAATCCGCATAAAAACTGTACTTTGACCATTATGACATTAGCGATGAAAAATTCTTCATGGTTAGCAACCCAATTAAAAAGTGGAGCACTTTAATGATGGCTAAGCTAACAAAACAAAATAATAATGCTGACTCAATTGATGCTAACCAATATGAAAGTGGTTTATCTCGTCGAGAATCATTGAAATGGTTAGGTGTATTGGCCGCCGGTGTTTTATTACCTTCGATATCAGGTTGTAGTGAGAGTGTTGACGTTATTGCAACATCATCAAAAGGTCATTGGCCAACGTTAAATTTAGCGCCTATTACAGCAAAAGGTTATGGTAAAGATCCAAGTATGATCATGCCTGTACGTGCTCCTTGGCCTAAAATATTAACCAAAGAGCAAATTAACCTTGTTGCTGTACTTGCGGATATTATTGTACCAAGAGATGGTGCTGTTCCTTCAGCTTCAGAAGTGAAAGTACCCGACGTTATTGATGAATGGGTAAGTGCACCTTATGAAAGACAACAATCTGATCGATTACACATCATGAATACATTAGCATGGATAAACGATGAGTCTTCAATAAGATTTTCAAAGCCTTTCATCAATTTATCAGTTACTGAACGCTTAACTATAATTGACGATATAGCTTATGATAAAGACGATTTAGCTGAAGAGTTTAAGCAAGTTACCGATACATTTTCTCGCTTGAGAAAATTAGTACTTGCCGCATTTTTTTGTAGCCCTGAAGGAACTAAAGATATTGGTTACCTTGGTAATGTGCCTATTGCTGGAGATTACCCAGGTCCAACAGAAGAAGCGATGGTACATCTTAACCAAGCCATACAAAAATTAGGCCTTGGTTAAAGTATGGGGCGTAGCTCAAGTGGTTACGCTGTTAAAGAA
>CAJWZC010000175.1 GCA_913049915.1 uncultured Colwellia sp. | reverse complement strand
ATGTATCAAAAATTAACAGGTGCTAAGTGTTGATATATTTGAATATAATTAACCTTTAGACTTGTAGTAATGTGCCATGTTTTATCGAATAGCTTGAATGCCATACCCATTTCTTCTACTAGCTGCATATTAGCGTTAGAAGCCATATAAAGTAACTCAGCTGGAGTGACAAAGGCGTTCCAGTGGTGTGTTCCAATAGGTAAATATCGCATAATATATTCTGCACCAACAATACCAATTAAGTAGGATTTCAATGTTCTATTAAGTGTTGCCATGATTAAGCAACCACCGTCTTTACATAATTGACTGCATTGGCTAACCAGGTCTTTTTGATTAGGGACATGTTCTATTACTTCGGCATTAATCACCACATCATAACGACCTTCATCGGCTGCATTCGTTTGCTGGGCAACTTCGTGTCGATACTCAATATCAAGTTCAGATTTCAAAGCATGGCGTTTAGCAACTTCAATACTTACTTCACTGGCATCTATACCAACTACGGTTGCACCCGCTTGTGCTAGTGGCTCACAAACTAATCCACCACCACAGCCGACATCTAAAATAAGTAAACCTTTCAGTGGTTTTACTGCGTTGGCATCGCGATGATAAAATAAACATATCCGTTCTATAAAATACGATACTCGCACTCGATTAAAATCAAGTGCGGTCTTGTATTGCCCATTTGGGTCCCACCAACTCTCAGCAAATTGATCAAACTTGGCTATTTCAACAGGACTAAAATTACCAATAACATTACGTTCAATGTTACTATTTAGCTTTGGGTTAAGCTTATTTTTGTCAGACATAGTCAATATCTCCATCTCATTTATCATTAATTAACAAAAGGCACCATTATGGAAAATCAATTAAATGTTTTAGGTACGCGTCTACAACTATGTTGTGATAATACTGGGTATACCCGAAAAGGTTTTTGTTATGTGCCTGAAGTAGACTTTGGTAATCACAGTGTTTGCGCCATCATTACTGACGAATTTCTTCAATTCTCAAAATCACAAGGCAATGACTTGATAACTCCTAATCTTATGTACGATTTTGCTGGCTTAAAAGCGGGAGACAAATGGTGTTTATGCGCTATTCGCTGGTATCAGTCTATTTCAGCCAATGTTGCTCCTCCTATCGTGCTCGAAGCAACTAACGAAAAAGCCTTAAAGATAATCTCACTAGATATTTTAAAAGAATACGAATATAAAAATTAGGCTGCTAGATACTAAAAAATGACTAAGCTGTTTATCAGAAGCGAAGCTGTTAATACAAAAATCATCTGTATTAACGGTTTTTGTATTGCGTTGGACAGTAAGCTCTCGTTACATTTTCACTTCTAAGCTGCACATGTTTTGTCGAGCGTCCACTAACTCTTTGTCGCCATAATTTAAAACTTCTAGGCTTTAAACGGCTTCGCATAAATTTAATCACTGCAGGCTCTTGCATACCAAACTGATGTTCTATGGCTTCAAACGGTGTTCTATCTTCCCAAGCCATTTCTATAATTCGAGATTCTTCTTCTAATAATAGTTCCACAACTTTTTCCTAAATTTATAAATATTCACTCCATTATCTATACGGATATTGGTGAAACAAAGACCAATAACTCGTTAAATAATTGTTTAGTTAACCTGCCTATATTGTCTTAAAGTATAGGCATTGATAAAATTTTATTTATAAGCTTCCTAAATTATTCAACAAATTTTTGGCATGACTTCTTATTTCTATTTTTTGTGCTTGCTCCATTTTATCCCAATTACGGATAGGAAAACTCATTCTATGATTAGACGAAAACTTATCATAGTTTTCTCCAATGAAATTCCAATACAAGCTATTTAATGGACAAGCCGTTTCGCCAATTTTTTCTTTAACGTTATAGTGGCAACCTTTACAGTAATCACTCATTTTATTGACGTAATTTCCACTCGCTGCATAGGGTTTTGTTGCTATCCAACCTCCATCAGCAAACAGAGCCATTCCGCGCGTATTGGGTAACTCAACCCATTCAATCGCATCTATATATATACCCAAATACCAATCATCAACTTGATCTGGTGAAATTCCAGCAAGCAGCGCGAAGTTACCTGTGATCATCAATCGTTGAATATGATGAGCATAAGCATGCTCTAGTGATTGTGATATAGCACTTTTTAAACATTGCATTTTAGTGTTACCGTTCCAAAAAAAGTCAGGTAAGTTACGGTTTGCGTCTAAAAAATTTTGTTCGGCATAGTTTGGCATATTAGCCCAATACATACCTCTTACATATTCTCGCCAACCTAAAATTTGTCGAATAAATCCTTCAA
>CAJWZC010000174.1 GCA_913049915.1 uncultured Colwellia sp. | reverse complement strand
AGTATTATCGCTAAATTTGGCAATATCTTTCACCCAGTCCAACATCTCTTGATGCCTTATATCTAAGGGTTTCAGGGCCTTTATTTTTTGATGACTATAATAGTTATTACTTTTTACAGCAGATAAGTCTGAACATGTTAATAAAGTTTTGCATATATTTATAGCAAACGTTAACAGCCACAAACTTTTTAATACCATATTATAAAACAAAGAATTTTCACCTGAAATATTACGTTAGAATACTTTAAAGAAAAAATCATTGGACGGTTGCTTTGAGGAGTTTGTATTGGAAACACCAATAATTGGTATTAATTTATTTATAATACCATTTTCATTAAGTTTGTGATCTTGTTGTGGGTAAAGAAAATAAATCAGGGCAAGGCGCTCGATTAAGCAATAGCTGACTATTGGGATTGAAAGCAACGCGGTCATGGATTATTGTAACCAGCACAAGTAGCCAATAATTTAATGAAATTGGTATAACTATTCTATTATTAAACATCATCTTTTCTTAATTGGTAACATTGGTTATTCAACGACGAATTTCGTTCATTAAGCGTATTTGAATATCCCACAATAGATAACCTTGCTATGGTGAGTGATAAACTATAAAAATAGGAATATCATGAAACCTTTATTAAAAGCCTCTACGTTATTCGGTCTAACATTGTCGACCTTAATATCGGCGCAAACTATCGCGCAAATCCAAGTAATACATGCAGGTGAGGTGTTAACCGTTCCAGGGGAATCGCCACTAACTAAACAAACAATTGTCGTTAAAGACGGCGTAATTACCGCACTTAAATCTGGTTTCATACCAGTAAATACAATAGATAAAGAAGCACTCTTAATTGATTTATCAACTAGCTTTGTTATGCCGGGTCTAATGGACATGCATGTCCATTTACAAGGAGAGTTAGGTCCTAAAAATGATAGTGAAAAGCTCAAAATGTCTGATGCAGACAAACTAGTAAAAAGTGCTTATTTTGCTAAAAAAACATTAATGGCTGGCTTTACTACGGTGCGAGATTTAGGTGGCAGCCCCGAGCAAAGTTATGCTTTACGTGATGGTATTGCAAAAGGTTACCTTCAAGGGCCAAGAATAATTGCAGCCGGTAGTAATGTTGCTGTAACGGGCGGTCACGGTGATGTTGATGGTATGAGCCCCGCTTTGTTAGAGATGCATACCGCTAAAACAGTATGTGATGGTCCTTATGATTGTCGCCGTGCGACACGCCGTGCAATTAAATTTGGTGCTGACGTGATTAAAATAACCTCTACCGGTGGTGTTTTATCAGATACAGATACTGGTACTGGTCAGCAAATGGCTGATGATGAGTTAAGAGAAGTGGTTGATTCTGCGCACGCTTTAGGTAGAAAAGTAGCGAGTCATGCCCATGCAGCAGCAGGTATAAATGCGGCGTTACGAGCCGGTGTTGATAGTATTGAACACGGCAGTTATGCCAATGAAGAAAGTATAAAATTATTCAAGAAAACCGGTGCTTACCTTGTACCTACATTAATGGCTGGTGATACCGTCGTTGATTTGGCTAAAAACACAAACTTTATGTCGCCAACCATTAGCGCAAAAGCAGTTAGAGTCGGTGGCGATATGATTGAAAATTTTAAACGTTCGTACCAATCAGGTGTGAAAATTGCCTATGGAACGGATAGCGGTGTGTCTAAACATGGTAACAATGGCAAAGAAGCCGTACTGATGTTTAATGCCGGTATGAAACCACAAGATATTTTAAAATCTGCTACGGTACATGCTGCAGATTTAATAGGTAAATCAGACTCATTAGGCACTATTGAAATAGGTAAAATTGCTGATATTATCGCTATGGATAATAGTCCACTAACAGATATCAAAGAATTACTTGATGTAGATTTTGTGATGAAATCTGGCGTTATTGTTAAATAATAAATCAAATAAAGAGAACAAAGCCAGAAACTTATGATGAGCTACTGGCTTTTTATTTAATAAAGATAAAGTAAAATCACTTTAAATTTATCCTTTATATCTGATAACTAAAACTGAACTTAGCCTTTCGCTCTTCTCCTGGTATACAAACTAAGAACATCTCTTTCTTGTAATAAATTTCATCAAATAAATTCGCTATATTCCAATAATATCTATTAGCGAATACCTTATCGCTATAAATAGATATGAATAATTATTTACTCTGTTGCTGAAAGTATTGATCGCCGTAATAGTTGTTTACGTAATTACAATTCATGGCTTATTTTTTAGCCCTAGTTTAATTGTAATGGTTTAATGAAACTGGAAGGATTTATAGCTTAAAATAAGTAAAATCTTA
>CAJWZC010000173.1 GCA_913049915.1 uncultured Colwellia sp. | reverse complement strand
TCTTTAGCGAAACACTTCCCACAATAGGTGATATTTTAGCTACCCGAATTAATGACAATTTTCAGGTGTTTAAATCTGCATCTTGAACTGTGATGAGTATATACTCAAACTTAACGCAAATAACGTCGGTACGTTGTCATCAATAGTTGAAATTTAAATCGAGGAAGACTTCAAGAAGAGGGTTACTGCTTATTCAAACAGAAAATTGCCTTGATATAATCGTTTTGCGTGAAAGTGGTAAATATATTTACAATATATATTTGATATTTACCTTTTAAAAAATGAGCCCACAAGCTTGGCAACTCATTGATTTAAAAGGAGGAATATGGCGGTGAGCGAGAGATTCGAACTCTCGAAAGGGATAAACCTTTACACGCTTTCCAGGCGTGCGCCTTCAGCCACTCGGCCAGCTCACCAGATTTTTATTATATGTCTGATATTTGTAGGTGTTATCCTCACCATTAACGTCTGATATAAAATTGGCTGTTAATCACGTAATACGTGTCAATATCCTCTTTCAAGCCAATTGGCTAACTTACCTCGTTGTTAACAAAGACTATGGTAAAAAAAAAGCCTTGTGGGTGCAAGCCAATTCTAATTTATTCGTTAAAAAGTGGTTTGATTGCTGTTTATTTATTCATAAATAGAGAAGAATGAATAAATTAGACTATAACGCTACGCATTACCTTTTACTTTCAACTTATTATCAGCAGCAAAGTTAAGCATTCTGTTCAAAGGTATGAGTGCTTTTGCAGCTAAAGCTTCATCAACGTGAATTTCTTTACCTATAGGACTCACTAACGCGTCATGAATCGATTTTAAACCATTCATTGCCATCCATGGACAACTTGCACAACTTCTACAGGTAGCGCCGTTACCGCCCGTAGGAGCAGCGACAAAGGTCTTTTCTGGATTAGCTTGTTCCATCTTATAAAAAATACCTTTATCCGTTGCGACGATAAAGTGTTTATTAGACATTTCTTGGCTAGCTTTAATTAACTGGCTGGTAGAGCCAACTGCATCAGCCATTACAACGACATTGGCAGGTGACTCGGGATGAACAAGTACAGCCGCATCTGGATATTGTAATTTTAGATCACGAAGTGCATTAGCTTTAAACTCATCATGAACGATACAAGCGCCCTGCCACATCAGCATCTTGGCACCAGTTTCTTTTTCTATATATGCCCCCAAGTGGCGATCAGGCCCCCATAGGATTGGCTTACCTTCACTGTCAAGCATATCAACAATTTCTAGCGCAATACTCGACGTTACGACCCAATCAGCGCGAGCCTTAACAGCTGCAGAGGTATTTGCATAAACAACTACCGTATGGTCTGGATGGTCATCACAAAAAGCTGAGAACTCTTCAATTGGGCAACCTAAGTCTAACGAACAAGTTGCTTCAAGCTCAGGCATCAACACACTTTTTTCTGGTGTTAATATTTTAGCGGTTTCGCCCATAAATTTAACACCAGCAACAATTAACGTTTCTGCTACGTGTTGTTTACCAAAACGAGCCATCTCTAGAGAATCGGCGACACAACCACCTGTTTCTTCAGCAAGTGCTTGAATTACGGGATCAGTATAATAATGAGCAACCAACACGGCATTTTTTTCAATTAATAGCTGTTTAATTTTCTCAATATAGTGCGCCTTTTCATCATTGGCTAAAGGCTTTGGTTTGGCTGGGAATTGAAAATCAAAATCTACCGCGGTATTACTTACACTCATGGGTTCTCTCTAATTCTAGACACGTAAAAACACGCCAATTATAAGGGAAAGCGGTACTAATGTGTAGTAGATAATAGTAGGTATTGATTACAGAAGTCTAGTGTCAATAAAGACGATTGCTAAAAGTAATGTGTCAGTATGCTAAGAAGAGTTTCCAGCCACCTAAGACTTGTCCGCAGTATTTGGCAATAGCTTGCACCTAATATAGCTTAAATAGTTAATAAACTTAGATTTACGTCATGAGTTTTACAAAAATATTATAATAATTTTTTGAATTAGCAATGGTCGGCCGTAAAGGATTTGAACCTTCGAACTCATTGAGCTTATGTAGTTAAAAGCCTTAGCTTTTAATATTAACTAGGTGGTTTAATTATATGAGAACTAACTGAATTATAAGTGGTCGGCCGTGAAGGATTTGAACCTTCGACAAATTGGTTAAAAGCCAACTGCTCTACCAACTGAGCTAACGGCCGTTCCTAATAATCCTGGCTTGTGAGCCATTTATACTTTTTACTACAAGGTTAATTTAAATAAAAGTTGGCTATTATACGTTGAATTAGAAGTGGTCGGCCGTGAAGGATTTGAACCTTCGACAAATTGGTTAAAAGCCAACTGCTC
>CAJWZC010000172.1 GCA_913049915.1 uncultured Colwellia sp. | reverse complement strand
GTTGTCAACAATTATCGTTTTTGATAAATCCCGGCCAAGCCTCGTCAAAAGCCTGGAAAGAAAGACAGCATTTTAGGGGTCGCCAGTTTAACTAAGCTAGATATGGCTGCAAGTAAGCTACTCGCTAACTCTGATCGAGGCTTGGATATGGGTATGCATTGTCGAGATGTAATAGACCTTGCCATGCTTAATCTGAGTAAGTCAGAATTTACCGAGGCGGCAATAAAGGGTGAGACAGCCTATGGTGAAGCAATCTTAAAAGACCTTGCCAAGGTGATTGATAGGTTAGGCGAGGCGAATGGATTGCTCGAGCGTTGCATGAAGGCCATGGATGTTTCAGTCCCTCGGGCACTCCTTTGGCAGAATATCAGCAAGATAAAAAGCTATATAGCTAATGGAATACCTAACGGATGATAACTGAGATAATCAACTTTTGGTGGAGAATAACTCAGGTGACTTAATTTAACGTGCGTATTAGCGTACCTTTAGTCGAGAAGGATTTTATTATGACAACACTGAAAGTTACTGAGGCGAGAGTCAATCTGTATAAATTGATCGACGATACTTTAGTCAACCATGAGCCGGTGGTTATAACGGGCAAGCGCGGTAATGCGGTTCTTTTGGCTGAAGATGATTGGAATACGATCAACGAAACCTTGCATCTTTTGTCGGTGCCAGGGATGCTCGAATCAATTTTAGAGGGTATGCAGGAGAGCATTGACGGCGCTGCGACTCAATTAAATTGGTAATGTAGATGCTGTATTCCACCAAGCATGCCCAAAAGGTTGCCCGAAAAGTATCATTATTAGATGCTCAAGTAACGATTAAGAGCCTTTATCGTAGATTGGGAGTTTAAATCGTTTAAGTTAGATCCCTATCAAAGGCTGCACAGTGTGCGGCCTTTTTTGTTTTCTTTCTACGGTGGACTTGAGCCAACTATCTAATAACCAAAACCGTAAGCGTCGTATTCTTTGGTCCCCGGTGTTAGAGCCGCGGCCAGTGTATCGATATTTCAATTAACTACTTTACTACTATTTAAAAATTAGCATAAGGATATGAGGGCACAGACACAAGAAAATGCATTTGGTGTGGCTACTAATAAAGTATGTCGGTGAGCCAACATTACCCATAAATCTCCGCTTTAGAACCAATAATAAAATGGATTAATGAATAGTTTTGCGGTATTTTTTACGCTAGAGGGAGATTAGTATAGAAAAATATATAGGTAAAAACGCTACACAGTAGCAAGTATTGTGTGTGTTTGACGTTTATATTCAATGAACGATTAATCAAATAACAATAAAGGAAAAACCATGAAAAACTTCATAGCAACATCCGTAGTTCTATTTAGCGCTGTATTTAGTACCGCTTCATTTGCGGATCATCATGCGCCACAAACCAGTGCAGTTGAAACGTTCTTCTGTAGTTTTGCCAAAGGCAAAGATATGGATGATCTGTTGAAGGTCGCCGGCGAGTGGGATGCTTGGGCGAGCAATAATTTTAGTAAAGACTACAGCGGCTATGTGTTGCAATCTGTTGTTGCCAACGATGCAGATTTCCCGTTTGACACAGTCTGGTTAGGCTTTGCAAACAACCATGAAGCGATGGGGACTATTAATGATGAATGGATAGCCAAGGGTGGAAAGATACAGAAGAAGTTTGATTCTGTTTCTCCCTGCAGTTCGCATGCATTAATGACCGCCATGGCAGTGAAGCCGGTTGAAAATATGGGCGGACCTGGATTTTTACAAATCTCTGCTTGTGAGATGAATGAAGGCTCTGATATGGCATCATTAATGGCAGGAGATAAGGCATGGGCGGCGTGGATGACAGACAATAATATGCCCGGTGGGTTGTTCCGCTGGTTCACCGCAGTAGGTGAGCCGCGTGGTAGCCAAACTGATTTTTATAACGTCTATGTTGCCTCAAGTATGGCAGAGCGAGGACAGGCCCATGACATGATGATGGCGGGCGGGAATCAGGCACTACAGTCAGCCTATGGTGATCTTGCAACTTGTGACAACCCTCGTGTTTGGCACGCTCAACCCGTTGGTGGTAAATCAGGAAGTTAAGTGACTTAGTGTCCAAAGATCTAAAAAAGCCTCAGAATTGCACAACTCTGAGGTTTTTTTTCGTTCAGGCTAGAGGCTCGAAAACGGTGAATAGATCGCTAATACAACTTCTTCGCCCATCATGGTGCATTTTTCAAATGCCCATTAACTAACTTTCTTTATTAGCCAGCGCTTTATCTAACATTTCAACCAACTGGTCACGGCTATAGTTATGGGGTCCCCATTGATTCAACTCAACCAACTGTTTGACCTTGGTGCTAATGGTAAACGACCGTTCTTGCTGACTGGGAGTGACCACATACCGCC
>CAJWZC010000171.1 GCA_913049915.1 uncultured Colwellia sp. | reverse complement strand
TAACTCTAAGGGCAGTAGCTGCAACTTTTCTGACCTAAATTAGTCCTAAAAATTAAGCTATTTTATGTTCACTTAGATACGATACCGGACATTAGCCTTTAAAGAGTTAACGTCAGCTTCACTAATAAAGCGGACGTTCCACATTGAGACTTCTTCTCGCTAAAAAAAGAAATTAGCTTTTACAGCTATTGGACAGGTTGGATTAGATTTTGTGTCGATAACGCCCAATTAACGAGCTAAGTAATAGTTGGCTAAAATAGCGAGGCACGAGCACGGCCAACTGTTACGTGTCACGTTGAATTGCCTTGTTATATGCAATTAGTTATTACAAGCACAAGCTAGTTTTCCATTACTTTGATACCACTGCTGATAATTACCACTAGAACAATTACGCCTGACTTCAGGACAACTTGCACCAACGTAACTAATTTCGCTATCCGTAGCTTTTTCAAACGCTGTTTCGGCAATGACTTCTACGAGAGAAGAGCAACCTGAAAGTAGGACAAGTATAAATATGATGGCTAGGTATTTCATACGATTTCCTTTTTGCATATAACGCCCTGTTAAGGGACAAATTATAGTTGGCTAAAATGTGTAGCGGAGCGGAACTAGCCAACTATATTTTTTCCGTTTGAAGTTCTTGTTAGGCTTGTTTAGAAAAACCAGCGTTTTGGATTTTCAATGGCTTGTTCAGAATCAAGTGCTTTGATACCTTTAATTGAGCGAACAATTAGCCAAACTACCCAGAATAGAAGTACAAACCAACCAATTAGAATAATTGATAGAATCCCACCTAAGATCATAAATAACGCACCAATCCAGAAGGTTCTGATTTGAAATTGATAATGCGTTTTGAGCCACTCTGGTGCATCATCTTTATTGATGTAAGCCATTACCACACCAACAATACCTGTAATCCCAAACATGACACCAACCATATACAGTATATAAACTATTTTGGCGGAACCTTTCGTTGTAGAACTGTTTTCTACTGCTACTTCACTCATCTATTTTCTCCTTTTGTTGTGATGAATTTTATAATTAATACATAAATATATGCTATAAGCCTAACGCCCATTTAAGGGGCAAAATAGAGTTGGCTAAAATAGGTGAACGGAGTGAACAAAGCAGCCAACTGTATTTTGTCCCTCTTGAAATTCTTGTTATATTACTATTGATACCAAACAGTTACGACTAGCGTTGCAGGCATCCATGAGCCACCACTTTGTGATTGAGTAATATTTTTAATTTCTACGTCTGGTTTTGAAGCTAGCCAGAGATTAATTTCGCCTTCTATACCACAATCAGATGATGTAGCTGAACTAGGCAAAAAACCTTGCTTAGGCTTAATTATTTTTGTGAATATTTTAACTTCCATTTTAGAAATATACTCCATGTTGATTTAGTAATATAACAGTATATTATGGATACGTCTCAGTAATGTCTGAACCATAATAAAACCTAAATTTACATTAATATCCCACAATTTCAATAGATTGAAAACAAGAAAAAAAAACTAAAATCCTAATTGCTGATATTACTGAGACCTCTCAGTAATATATAAAACAACAAAGTAAATAAAACACCATAAATTCAATAGCATAAGAGGGATGCATAGAGGATATTCAAAAGTAGGGAGGTTACTGAGACGTCTCAGTAACACAACTTTGTAATAAATTTGATATTTATTTAGGTTGTAATTATGGCTGTATATAATTACAGTTAATTGGTTTTTGATATGTCCACATCACCATTTCTACAGAGTATTCTGTCATATTATTCGTACTATGCATTACAGTATACAAACAGAAAAAGCCTATTTGCTCTGGATAAAGCGCTTTATCCTTTTCAATCAAAAGCGACACCCTAAAGACATGGGGGAAGAAGAAGTTAGTAATTACCTAACCCACCTTGCAGTCTATAGGAAAGTAACTTCATCAACGCAAAACCTAGCACTTTGTTCAATTGTTTTTATGTACAAGCATGTGTTTGAGAGAGAATTGACATTATTAACTGGTACCGTGAGAGCTAAAGCCCCAACAAGAGTGTCTACCGTTTTATCTGATAGTGAAGTAATGGAGATTATTAATAAATTAAAACATCCACACCACCTCATATTTAGTTTGTTGTATGGCTCTGGATTAAGAAAAGCAGAGCTATTAAGGTTACGAGTTAAGGATATTGATTTTACTGGGAATTCGATTTATGTTTTTCGTGGTAAAGGTGCGAAAGACAGAATGACTCTTTTGCCCAGTTCTCTTATCGAACCATTAAAAGAGCAAATAGCTAGAGTCTATAATATTTACCAAAAAGACTTAGCCGAGGGGCTAGGAAAAACAAGTTTGCCTGCAGGATTAGCTCGTAAATATCCTTCTGCTATTAGTTTAGGCTTATTTCATACCTGTGGCGTGCCGGTAATGGTAATGAAATATAATGATTACCAACA
>CAJWZC010000170.1 GCA_913049915.1 uncultured Colwellia sp. | reverse complement strand
GTTAAAACGTATTTAATTTATAATAATAGATTTGACTCCTGTTAAGGATAGGACAGCAAAAAAATAATCATGGTCTACTATTATTAAGTCGATTAATATTTGTATTGAATTTATTTATTGTGATAAAAGTAAAAAAAGAAAGATTTAGTACGAGTTATTTTATTTAATAATAATAATGATTTATTGTGACTTCTAGGATAATTATGCTGACTAATAGTATATCATTAGGCTCGAAAATTTTAATCATTTGCTGTGTTTTTGGCGCGCTAGCCATTATACCTATTACTGATGCAAAGGCTAATAATAGCCAACGAAGCGATAAATGGGAAGCAAGCCTTAAAATAGTAGAGAGTAATTCTACCACTATTGATGGTCAAAATGGCTCTAATATTGATTTAAAGAGTAGCTTTGGTTGGGGTCTTACCTTAGGTTATAACTTGAACCCGCATGTTTTAATCAACTTTGATTTCTCTGCAACGTCTCCTAGTTATAATGCAACATCGATAAATGATGGGGGTGATACATATAAGCTAGACCATACTATGGAGCTATTAGATAGCCAATTTAACGTGGTTTATAATGTTTTTGATGATCAATTTACTCCTTATATGCAAGCGGGAGCTGGCTGGGCTTATATGGACAGTAATATAGCGAGCAGTCCACCAGTTACTGGTTGTTGGTACGATCCTTGGCGGGGTTATGTATGTAATGGTTATCAAAATACCTACAATTAATCACGATATTCTTGCAATATTGCAGCAGGCGTTAAATACGAATTAGCAAATAGCCTCTTTTCCCGAGCAAGTTATAAACAGGACTGGATTATTCTCAGCAACTCAGATGACGCCAGTATTAGTTCTTTACAGTTAGAAATAGGCTCTATGTTTTAGTCTTGTTAACGTTTCTAGAGACCTATTATTGGCGATTTATTTTAAAGTGCCGCTTATTATTTAATATGATTTATAGCCAGTACGCATTATTTTAGTTACTTATTTTTTTACAGTAAATTAATTTTTTATTTATTACTCAATATATATGGTGTCATCGCTCAGGTATATTAAATAGTAAATTCCCCCCAGATTCCTTTAATGATAAGTAGGTCATATGAAAGAAAAATCAACATCATTTGATATTGCATATAGAGCGGGTGTTTCTCAATCAACAGTGTCGAGAGCGTTACGAGATAGCCCGTTAGTCAATGAAGCGACTCGTGCAAAAATTCAAGCGATAGCCAAAGAGTTAAACTATAAAGTTGACAAAAATGCTAGTAATTTACGCTCCCAACATAGTGATACTATTGCTCTGTTATTATTTGAAGATCCCACGGATGATGATTCTGCTATAAATCCTTTCTTTCTTTCTATGCTGGGTAGTATCACTCGTGCTTGTTCGCAAAAAGGCTATGATTTGTTAGTGTCTTTTCAACAATCAAGTGACGACTGGCATGCTGATTTTGAAGATAGTAATAAAGCTGATGGTTTGATTTTATTGGGTTATGGCGATTATGTTGACTACGAAGAGAAGTTAGTTAAATTGTTAGACCAAGGTACACACTTTGTTCGCTGGGGAGCTGAAGTTAAAAACTTACCGCTTATCTCGGTAGGTTGTGATAATTACCAAGGTGGTAAAGAAATGACCGAGCACCTCATCAATAAAGGCCATAAAAACATTGCTTTTTTAGGTAGTGCCTCCATGCATGCGCCAGAGTTTTTTGAACGTTATAAAGGGCATTGTGAGTCACTAACGACTAATGGAATAGTGGTGAACCCACAACTGCAGTATCATGCCCTGTACACCGAAGAAGCAGGCTATCAGGCAGCGACTCAACTAATCTCAAGTGGTGAGCCTTTTGATGCTATTTGTGCCGCTTGTGATCTTATTGCTATTGGTGCGATACGTGCCTTACAAGAACATAATATTGAGATCCCAGCACAAGTTGCCTTGGTAGGTTTCGATGATATCGCTATTGCTAGTTTTACCTTCCCACCACTAACTACAGTAAAACAAGATACCCAGTTAGCTGGTGAGTTATTAGTAAGTACTTTACTATCTATGATAAGTGGGGAAGAAGTGAGAACTACTTTGATCCCACCAGAATTAGTTGTTCGTAAGTCTTGTGGTAGTTAGGGTTTAATCGTAATTTGTAGAAGTTGTTAGAGAAGATCTATTAAAAGTAGAGATAAAATTTTACGTCACCTTATAACCAACTGATTTAACGTTAATCAAAGGTGACGTAACTTAACTCAAGAAGCGAGGATAACTTACTCTTTTACTATGGCTTGTTCAGCATCTTCTTTAACAAAGTATACCGAAATAGCTCCTAGTAGCATTGAAATACCCGCCAACATAATAATATAGATAGCTTGGTTATCGAATACTGCCGTTAAAATCCAACCTGCAAATATTCCTGACACTATTTGTGGAGCTGCAATGGTGAAATTAAATATCCCCATATAAACACCTGTTTGCTTAACCGGTAATGAGCCAGCCAAAATAGCGTAAGGCATTGCTAATATTGCTGCCCAAGCGATACCAACACCAATCATAGGTAAGA
>CAJWZC010000169.1 GCA_913049915.1 uncultured Colwellia sp. | reverse complement strand
TTTTTGTTTTTCAAAAGCTTGAAGAAATGCATTACCTTGTTCGTAAAAATACAGGCAGTAGTAGATATTACGCTACCGCGCGATTCGACTTAATTTACTTACTCATTGAATTTTTAAACGATGCTGAGTTAGTTAGTTTACCTGAGCAAGAGAAAAGCCAACAAGATGAGTTATTATTTTAATGGCCCATTTCATTGTAAGTTCTGATAGCCAAGCGCTAATAAAAAGTATTAATAATATTTCTAGTGGTGAAGGTTAATGGCTGGTTTTGATTCTTCTCAAGTTGCTATCTTACTTAGACAGATTGGTGCATACAATGACTTACTCGCGAGTGCCTATGTTTTTGGCTCGATAGCGAGTGACGAACAAGATGCAAATACCATCAGTTTGTTACATAAATCAGGTTTGATCAGACCGGATGAATCTCCTGGTGAATACCGGGTAACGACCGATCTTAAGCGCATGTTAAATAGACTGATGCGCAAACAATCAAGTTATCGACAACTTACCGATATGGGTAAAGTAATTGATGCAATTGATGATATTGCAAAAGATTACAAATCGGCGACTGATGCAAAAGAGCTAGAAGATTCCGAGTATTATTTAGACCAACTTGATGACTTACTTTACGAAGTAAAAGATAATTTTAATAATAACTTAGATACCATGCATTTTGCTATTGTTAGTCAGTTTGGTTTCGTTAACAGCTTGTCTAATAAAATCCGCCAAAACGAACGTTATCTATCACATGCGCAAAAACTATTAAATGAACTGCAACAAATTGACCCACAAGATTGTTACGAGTGGTTAGATTGGGCATGTCCAAACGAATTTGCCCGTAAAATATCAAGTTTTGTCTACTGGTATAATCAAATATTGCCTAAGCTGCGTTTAATTATTGATAACATGCGTATTAGCTTATTCCGTTTACGTCGAGATGAAAAGCAGGCCAGTCAATTACGCAACATAGCGCGTTTTTTACGTAAACATCCTGAATTTGACCTTGATGAAAATCTCTTTGAACTACCAAATTTACCTGAAGCATTAAAGTATTCACCGCCAATGCCACTGCGAAGTTATGTTGATACTAAGCAAACCGATATTGAACAACCTTTACTTTTATTGGTGCAATCATTACGCAAACAAGCGATGGTAACACCTCTTAAAGTGAGAGAAACTAGTGAAGTATCTTTTAAACCGATAGAAAAGATAGCCGCCGAAGAAGATTTCTTTGAACAACAAACTGAATTATTGTTCGAGCGCGTTATTATATATAACTGCGCGGTATCAGCACTCAGTTTTTACCAAGAGTTTCAAAATACTTGGCTTGAAAAATCACAAATCATTACGCCAAAATCTTGGATAGAGTTAGTGTTTAGTTGCTACTGTAAGTTAACAAGCTTACAACAAAACGCATTAATTATAAAAATGAAAGGTGTTGCAGTTAAAGGAACCACTGATAATTATGGTTATAGTGATGTAGTTATTGAGTTAAAGGCTGAACTGAAATTTAGTGCTTAATGTTATTTTAAAATCCCAGTAAACACTTCTATATAGTCGCAAAGGAATGCACAATGAAAACACTAATGAGCAAACAACTATATAATTTTACTCAAGATAAGTTACAAAAAAATCGGCAGGGCGGTCAGATAAAAAATTCAGCTTTAGCAACAAGGCTGTATGAAGAATATAACTTTGGTCAGTTTGACTTTAATAAAAAATCATTAATATTTACTCTTCAAGATATTTTAGTACTGAGTGAAGAAATTCAAAGTAGACTTAGCATTGATATAAGACAAGACCCTTACCCGAGCAAAGAAGACCGAATCAGTAGCGCCAAAAAATTTAGAAACGAAAAAGATAATAGTTACGCCGTTAGTAAAGATTTTATATTAGTTAACAGTTTATCTCATTTAAACGTTAATCACAGTAGTCATAAAATATCACCGTTAACTTCATTAGGTAGTTATATAAAAGCAGAAGATATAAAGTCTATTGAACACTCGGCAATTGTTCTTGTTGAAAACCTTGCGGTAATAGCTAATCTGAGTTCAATTAATATTGAGAAAATAAAATAAACTCATGTTTAGATAATTCTAATAATATTTTATGCAAAGAAATAGATCTAACTCAAGCGTTGTGGCTATACCGTGGTGATGTTAAACCACAACATACAACCAATAAGAGTTATCAATTCTTTAGACATTTTAAAGGTAGTATCCCTCTTGTTTGTTTCAGTGATTTAGATCCAAAAGGTATTAAAATAGCACTGAGCTGTAACGCCGATTATTGGTTAACACTTAACAATATTAATGAAATTACAATGCCGTTAAAAGGTGATGAACAAGAATGGTACCGGCAGGGTGTTTCTATTAGCTTTCTAATTGAAAAATTAGAACTCGACCTACAATCTGTTGAAAATACTCATTGCTGGCACAATATATTCAAGACCTTCTTAAGCCATAAAAAGACAATCAAACAAGAACATATGCTTTCACATAAACTGCCCTTAACTTTAATAAATATCAACGCCAAAAATACTATTAACACTTGATACTTAACAATTTAGA
>CAJWZC010000168.1 GCA_913049915.1 uncultured Colwellia sp. | reverse complement strand
TACCAGTTACACTACTCCACAATGCCAAGTTGTTCATGTATTCAGCATTTAATGGGACAACAATAGTATCGCCTGGTTGTAAGTTATCACCTTCATCACTAGTGAACCAATTACCACTGGCCATCATTTTAATACTACCGTTTGCAGAGATAATATAAACCCTCTTTACATCAGCACGTTTTTTACTACCACCACTTTGCTTAAGATAGTCTTCGGCTGACAAATTAATATCGTAAATATGTGACGAAGTAACTTGGACTTGACCAACAACGTTGATAGAGTTTTTCAGCGTAGGTACATAAAGTATATCGCCACCTTCCAGTAAAACATCATAATTTTTATTGCTAATGACCTTAGGTAGATCAACCACTAAACGTCCTACTGATTGCACATTAGCCATATCCGCTAATATTTGTTGTACTTCGGCATAAGATTGCGAGTAATTTGGATCTGACATTGATTTAGAAGCCATCTCTAGACGTAAATCAGCAGCTAATCTCAATAAGTTTTGTCGCTCAAGTTCTCTTAATTGTACACGGGTGAATACAGAGCCTTCTTGATGGGCAAATTGAGTAAAACCACCCGCTTTAGCAATTAAATCAGCTAGGCTTTCACCACGACGAACGGTATATTTACCTGGGAAGACAAATTCGCCTCTAAGTTCAACGATATTGTTCTGACTCCACGCTGGGATTTGATGAATATTCAATCGATCTTTTGAGCTTAATAAAACATTATCTTTTTCTTCACCCGCAAGGGCTGCACTTATGCTTAAGGCTATAGAGGTTTGCTGCGCCATATGGTTAACGATTTGATTACGGGTCACTTCAGCACGCGCAACATAGGCAGATTCTGTTAAGCCACCCGCTGCAACAATAAGATCAACAACGCGGGCATTTTTTGCTAATGGATAAACCCCTGGAAATTTGACTTCACCATCAGCTTCAACTAATTGTATCGGTTGTCCAGACTTACCTTGACGTTTTAATTTTTCAATAATAGGTATTAACAGCCGTTGACGAGAGAAAAGTGTTAAGTCTTGAAGGTTAAGCTCTTTTTTTAGCTCACCACCACTAAATTTGGCAATAGATTGTTCAATTAATTTAGCCTCTGCAGCTTGTTTACTGTTGAGTTGAGCAATGTGCTCATCATCACCGTATTTTAGCCAAAATTGCTTTTGTTTAAACTTATCTTTAGCGAGTTGTTGCTCTTTTTTAGACAGATTATCCTGAGTGAATGCCAAAGAGTCTAAATTAATTTTACTGTCGACTAATTTTACGATATTAGCAAAAACTAAAATTTTATCATTACTCTGTAAGACAAGATTATCCTTTAAATTAGGTGCTGCAATAGCTTTAGCCAAATCAAATTGAAGTATTTCAATATTACGGGCAATATCTATTTCACGTACAATAATAGAATAATTAAGATCGGCTGAGTGTAATAAATGTGAATCGATATTAGGGAAGATATCGGTAATACGCTGACCTGTTTGCCATTGGTATTTTCCAGGGCGAGTTACTGCTCCGATAACCGTGATCGACTGTTCAAAAGTTTCAGCCGTTTTCATCACATGAACGGCATCACCTGCTCGCACTTTTTTAGTTAAATCAATAGATTTAGTTAGATCAATATTTACGACTGTGCGCAAGGTATCTTGATTATAACGTTCAACTCGGGTTTTTTTTGCAAACGCTGTTGGCAAAAGTCCACCTGACATAGCCAAGACATCGTTAAAACTTTCGTTTTGACTTAGTTCATAAATAGCTGGGCGTCTAACTTCACCTTCAACACTGATAGTATTACCTTTAGCCGTAATAAAAACCACATCGCCCGATTGTAATAAAATATCACTACTTGAATCTCCGTTAATCAACAGATCATATAAATCTAAAGTAGCGACTAAGTTACCAGAACGTTTAAGCTGGATGTTACGCAAACTACCAATATCACTAATACCGCCTGCTGCAAAAATAGCGTGGGTAATACTTGATAATGAACTTAAAATATAAGGACCTGGTTTATAAGCATCCCCTAAAACAAAAATTCGCATAGAACGAAGAGATGCCATACCAACAACAACATCCACTCCAATGATTTTTTCTTTAATACGCGCGGTTAATAGGCGCTTCATTTCATTAAATGATAAACCTGAGACAGTAAAAGGACCATGAGCAGGGAAAATAATTTTTCCCTCACGATTAACTGTTAATTCAAGTTCATCTTTTTCTTTGCCAAAGACTTGAATAGATACCTTATCGCCTGGACCAATAATGTAATCCGCAGGAATAGCAATGTCCATCATAGGCGCAAAAGTTTGAGGTGAGTTAGCAAAAACATCATAACCAAAAGCTTTTAACTCGTCACTTTCTTGAAGAGTTTCTAATTCTTGTTGCTCAGAAATGAGGTTGCCCTGGGCATCAAATTGCGTCCCACGAGGAAAAACTTCAGTGTTTATTTTCTCTGCACTTGAACCCCTACTTGATAACTGGCCTTTTATACTATTTAAATTAACGCCCATACTTTTAGCAAGCGCTTCTTGTTGTGATGGTGGCAACCTTTTAAATTGCTCCAA
>CAJWZC010000167.1 GCA_913049915.1 uncultured Colwellia sp. | reverse complement strand
CATCCGGTTAATGTATATTTCTTACCACACCCTTTAACATATACCTCATCAAGACATATTTTTTATGTGTAGTTTTACATGAAGAACTTAAGAAAATAATAGACGAGGTTAATAACATGAAATCATTCGCTAAATTATCACTACCTATCATTATCATTGCCGTGCTAGCCGGCTGTGGCGAAGTAACAGAAGACGGCGTAGTAATAGACTCAACATCAGATACTGTTATTACTGTTGACATTGAAACTGAAGGTAATACCGATGAGAGTGCTACTGCAGATGCTGTAGATACTGCCGATGAAGTAGCACCTTTAGTAGTAGCTGAAACTGCTGAAAAAAGTAATGAGCTGGTCGAAGAATTAAACAATGACAACGTGATTGAAATAGCAACACCTGATAACTCAAATATAAGTGTTGAGTCGCTTAATAATGTAGAGACTAACATACCATTGGAGCCTATTGAAGAAACTAACACTGGCGATCAAACAACTACTGGTAATGTGCAAATTCAACAAGCTCAAGAAGAACAAGAACAAAAAACTAAACAAGAAACTAAACAAGATAATAAGCAAGAAACTGAACAAAATGAAATGGTAGATCCAGAAAGTGAGCAACAGCCTATTGAAGTTACTGAGATTACGGACATTGAAAACGGCATTGTTAGTTCAGCATATTTAGCTCAAACCGAAGTACAACTAACCAACACGCCTTTAATGCAAAGTGTTAAAGCATCTATAGAAACATTAGACAATACATTAGTTGAGTTAATTAGCGCATTAAGCTCTAGTAACCCTAACAATGTTAAACGTGTGGAATCATTTTTATCAGAAAATGACTGGGATTATATTTTCCCTGAACGCGCTGTCGAATACAGCTATGAAAACTTCCTAAAAGCTATTGGGAAATTTCCTGCATTTTGTGGTGATTATAATGATGGACGTGACTCCGATACTATTTGTCGTAAATCACTCGCAACCATGTTTGCTCACTTTACCCAAGAAACTGGTGGTCATACCGAGTGGTGGGATGTTCCACAATGGCGTCAAGGGTTAGTTCATATCAGAGAAATGGGTTGGGACGAAAAGATGCGTGGTGGTTATAACGGTGAATGTAATCTTGATGTGTGGCAAGGACAAACATGGCCATGTGGAACTTTCGACGATGGCGAATACAAAAGTTATTTTGGTCGTGGTGCTAAACAATTAAGCTATAACTACAACTATGGACCTTTTTCACAAGCAATGTTTGGTGATGTAAGTGTATTATTAAATGCTCCTGAACGTGTCGCTGACACATGGTTAAACCTTGCTAGTGCCATATTCTTTTATGTTTATCCACAACCACCAAAACCAAGTATGTTGCATGTAATTGATGGTACGTGGCAACCTAACGAGCGTGATATTTTAAATGGTCTTGTCATTGGTTTTGGCGTAACAACACAGATTATCAATGGTGGTGTCGAGTGTGGTGGTTCAACCGAAATAGCACAGTCACTCAACCGTATTAGCTACTATCAGTCTTTTGCTAACTATTTAGGTGTTGCTGTGCAGAGTAGCGAAGTGTTAGGTTGTGCAAATATGAAACAATTTGATAGCCAAGGCAGTGGTGCACTTAATATTTATTGGGAACAAAACTGGGATTACATAGCAGAAAATATAGGTGGTGCAAGCTTCGCTTGTAAACTTGTGGGTTACCAGACACCTTTCTCAGTCTTTAAAGAAGGTGATTATAGTTCATGCGTTCAACATTACTTTGACGTAGTGGTTGAGTAAGCCTCTCATAACCGATAAGCGATAAGTATGAGGCAGTAATTGTACTAATAAAGTATCGCTTGTTGCGAACTCAAACATCTAATTATTTAAACTGTATTTAATATGATTTTTTCAATTTTAGCCATATGCTTTATCGCTTACTTAATATGTAAAGGCGTGGCTTTATAACCGCTGATATCGAAATAGACCTTGTAACAAAACGTTCGTAACTACTTATCATTAATATCTATAGAGGATAGGCTGGCTATGAATAAGAAAGAACTAGAAGTATTTGCTAAGCAAGCAACGAAAGTAATTAAGTCAGAGCAATATTTAATTACTTTCGTACAATGCGCACTAAGATAACTGTTGAAGCGTTTTAAATCGATAGCTTGGGAACATCTAGAATTATACGCTTCATAATTAATCGAACACCAACAACAGCTAAAATCGCTACTCCTCGACATCTATTCACACCGAATACGGCCAATTAGTAGGTAAAATACCCCACGACAGAGAATACAGTTTTAAGCCTCAGCTATTTCAAAATAATCAAGCGCGATTTACTTCAATGGACGATAAAATTTTTTAACTGTATGCCAAAGGCATGACGACGAGAGAAATCGTCGATACTTTCAAAGATATGTATGATACTGAGATATCACCAACGCTAATATCTCGTGTCACTAATGCCGTATTGACCAGGTTATTGGATGGTAAGTTAGGCCGTTATATTCAATTTATCCTATTGTTTAGCTTAACTGTTTAGTCGTTAAAATCAGACAGAATAAATAGGTTATCAATAAAGCTATTTATCTGGTCTTAGGTGTTAATATTAAAGGTCATAAAAATCACTCGCTATATAGATATTAGAGAAAAAAAAGTAAGGTTTTCTGCTTTAACGTACTTAACTTAACAATAGTGATATTAATGAAGCCT
>CAJWZC010000166.1 GCA_913049915.1 uncultured Colwellia sp. | reverse complement strand
AACCAATTAATGAAGTCGACCGCCAATATTGTTGAACAGTTTGAAAAACTCAGTGACAAGAAAGGCTTGTCTGAGCAACAAGCAAAAATTTTTGCAACACAAATACTCAGAGAAAATAAATACCACGCTTCTGAATATGTTTATGTAGTTGATGAAAAACTAAACTTTGTTGCAACCCCACATGACCCTCAACTTCATGGCACAAGCTTTAATGACTTTAAAGATGCCGATGGTCAAAGTATTGGTCAATTAGTCGCTAGGCTCGTTGGTAGAAAAACAAATCAAATCATCACTTATCATTGGAACTCTGAGCGAGATGGTCAAGTTGTTGATTTAACCTCAGTTGTGCAAAAAACCCCTCAATGGGGTTGGTATATTGGTACTGGTATTAGTTACGCAGAAGCTGATGCTCGTTATTGGGATACCGCTAAGTGGTTGCTTTCTTTATCTATTATTATTGCTGTGGTGTTGTCTGCAGCTCTTGCACGTTTTGGTTTAGCGTTAAATAACGCCCTAGGTGCTGAAATAGGTGACGTACATCAATTAGTGTTAAAAGTCTCTCGTGGTGATCTTAAACAAGACCCTAAATTTAGTGATGCAAATAGTGAAAGCGTGGTTGGTGCTATTAATTATATGCAAGTAGCCTTGCAAGAGGTTATGCAAGGTATTAAAAGCGTTGCATATAGCTTACATAATCAAACTGATGATTCAAAAAGAAGGGCTGGGGAGCTTGATGATTTAACTCGGGCTATGAATGAAGAAACACAAATGGTCGCTTCAGCTATTACCGAGTTAACCGCATCAGCCAGTGCTGTAGCCGAACATGCTAAGCAAACAGCTGACTCTGTTGTTGAAGCGGAAGAGCAAGGTCAAACAGCCAACGTATTAACTGGCGAAGCATCTAATACGATTAACTTACTTGAAAAGCAAATTGAGAGTGCCGGTGCTAATATTCAGCTGCTTGATGATGAAGTTAAGAATATTGCTAACGTATTGACCGTCATTCAAGGTATTGCTGAGCAAACTAACTTATTAGCGCTTAATGCGGCAATTGAAGCGGCAAGAGCTGGAGAGCAGGGACGAGGTTTTGCCGTTGTTGCCGATGAAGTACGTCAACTGGCACAGAGAACACAGATCAGCACTGAAGAAATTCACCAAATGATTAATAAATTACAAAGTGCGACAAAAGAGGCAAAAAGTTCCGTTAGTCAGAGCATAACAACAAGTGAACAAACTGTTGAAAAATCGGAGCAAGTTTCTCTACAATTACAACAAATTGCTAATTCTTTGGGAGAAATATCGCAAATGACTCATCAAATATCAACGGCAGCGTTAGAGCAATTATCGGCTGGTGAAGATACTGCTCAACGTATAGTAAATATTTCTGATACGGCAGGTAATACCTCGAATGTTTCACAGCAAGCACAATCAGCGGCACATGAAGCACAGCAATTAAGTATTAATTTGGAAATTGAAATAAATAAATTTAAAATGTAACTTATCTTATTAAGGAAATTGATGGGCTTCTTCCTTTTGCTTAGTCCATCAAATTTTAGACTCCTACATCATAAAATTATCACTATTGGTGTGAAAATTGCTTTATTCTATTTATTAGTAATACCCTTAAACCGACAAAATGTTGGCAGGAGTGAAAATAGTGACAGTAACAAAACTTCGGCATATGGCTAAAGTATTGTGTCTTTTTATTGTTTTATTGATGAGTAAAAGTCATGCGTTAGAAAGCTCAATACAATTGCATAAAGTGGATCAAGATAAAAGCTTTGGTTATAGCCTTTCCATCGGAGATGAATTTTTTAATCAAAAAGCTTTTAATTGGCAAGTAAGTTACAACCGCCTTGACAATGTAGTAATTGGTGACTTGGATAAAATAAGTGGCGTTTGGGATAATGCTGATTTTGATTTTACTCTCCAAACCATTGATTTATCTTTAGGCTATCGTTATTACCCTGAATCATACAATAAATTTATCAACAGCCTTATGGTTGAATTTCAATTAGGCGCAGCTATTAACCTGGGTGAGCATAAGTTTGTTTTTCGGCCTGACTTTGATCGAGATGATATCTACTTTGCTGAACAAGGTGATATCAATCCAGTAATATCTATGTCCTTGCAAAAAAGTTTCACCAAAAATTCTGCCATACATATAGGTTTCAAACATTACCCCAATTATTCTGACTTCGGCAGTATTAGTACTTTGTTTATTGGTTTTAATTATCGTTTTGGTCGTCAAATTGGTTACTAGCATTACTTATTAGTAACATTTTAATTGTTCACGTTTTTAATAAATCAGCTGATAATCAGATGTCGATATAAGCTGCTCTATTAAGTTAAATTTAACACTATATCTATCACCTAGTAATTTTTACTAAGGTTCGTTGATAATAAAATTAGCTCTTTGAGCTGATAACCTCCCTTGGAGAAATGCGTGTTGAAGTATAAAATACGTTGCTTTAAATTTTTAAGCATACTTACATTAGTCTTCAGTAGTACTGTCTTTGCTATAGATACCGATGGTGATGGCTATGATGATGCCGTTGATCTTTTTCCCACTGACCCACTTGAATGGATTGATACCGATCTTGATGGTATTGGCAACAATTCCGATCCTGATATTGATGGTGATGGACTGCTCAATGGTTATAGTTCTCCTTTTGGTTTTGACAATAATGATGATGGCGATCTTGCTATTAATCTTTATGATCCCTTACCTAAAGATCCCAGTGAATGGCTTGATACCGATAAAGATGGTACAGGTAATAATACCGATACCGATGATGATAATGATGGTGTTCCTGATTTACTTGATGTATTTCCACTTAATTTGCAAGAAAGTTTAGATACTGATAACGATGGTACAGGTAATAATGC
>CAJWZC010000165.1 GCA_913049915.1 uncultured Colwellia sp. | reverse complement strand
CTGGTCTTCAGCAAATACCATTGGCGCGGTAAGTGCGAGCGTAATTGCAGTAGCTAAGGTAGTTAAAGGAGTACGTACTTTACACGTATTTACTAATTTCATGTGGGGCCTTTTAAGATTAATTATTTTTGCGACTAAGTAAAACTTAACGCGAATTATTCTCATTCCTAGCCATAAGTCTAGTACTTTTACATTTGTTACAAATCAATTACAGTAAAATTTATCTTTTAGGTAGCTTGATGGTCATACATAATCCACCATTTATTTCATTATTTGCTGTAATTGAACCTCGAATTGTAGCAAGTTGTCGTTGGGCTAATGCCAAGCCTAAGCCAAAACTGCAACTATCAGTTGGCCTCGAACTGTCCACCCTAAAAAACGGCTTAAAAATCGTATTCAATAAATGTTCTGGCACACCGGGTCCTTGATCAATAATTTTTATTTTCACCTCTTTGTTATGTTCAGACACCGTCACTGAAACCGATTTTCCAACTGGCGTATAACGTAAGGCATTTCTCAAGACATTTTCTAAGGCTTGTCCAGCAGCCCTATGACTAGAGTTTTTGACAATTGCACTATCGGGTAAACGGCTTTCAATAATATTATTAGGAAACTCGAACTTAGCATCTTCAATTAACACATCTAACAAATCAACAAGCTCTAGTGATTCTTGTTGAATTTTAGGCTGCTCATTTTCAAGCCAAGCTAAGGTTAATGCATCTTCCACTAACTTTCTAATCTGTTTTGATTCACGATCAATCCGTTTAATATTTTCACTCGGCGTAGGTAAATTATTTTCCTTCTCTAGCGCAATATCAAGGCGAGTGAGCGGGGTTCTTAATTCATGTGACAAGTCAGCAATCAATTGTCGCTGACTTGTTAGTTGCTCACCAATTCGCGCTGCCATTGTATCGAAAGTAATCGCCAGATCTGAAAATTCATCATGTCGCTTACCCATCAGCTTTTTGGCACTAACATCAAATTTACCTTGACTAAATTCTCGAGTAGCCATTTTCAGCTGAAGTAATGGCGTCATAATATAACGATAAAGTAAGTAAGATAGGAAGAACAGTAGGATTGTAGGCACTATGACTTGCAAGGTGATTTGCGTATATTGCCAGTATGAGCCTGGTCTCATTCTATCAGGTAGGTAAACGAGCAGACTTGTTTTTTTATCGCTAAAGGGTATTTGCATCACCGGATTTATGTCAAAATACAAATGAATCTTCCATTCGACATTACGGCCTAAATTATAACCCTGATAATATTCAGACTTTAAAGTTTCGCCGGCAATGTTGTTAATATCAAAAGCAGCAACGACCATCCAAGTATTTTCTTGTTTTTGCTGTGTCACCAACCAGTCATCTAATGCTTGTTTATCACCTGACAAATATAAATTTTCAGCTTGTTTACCCCAAGAGTTCAGTGTTTGTTTATCTGTTACTGAAAGGTAACTCATGTCTTCTTCGGTTTTAGACGTTAGTAAATTGAGTAGATAAAAAACTATCACTAAGCTCAATGCGATAATTAAGCATAATTTTAAAAACAGTTTATTGGTCATACTAGACAATATCCTTTGCCATGGATGGTTTGTAGTCGTTCACCCTGCCAATTTCCTTCATTGAGCTTTCTGCGTACGCGGCTTAAGTGCATATCTAAACTGCGATCATAAGCGCCAATGTTTTTATTAAGTACTTTTTGATATAAATAGGCTTTACTGAGCACCTCACCTCGGTTCAATAATAATTCCCATAATAACTTAAATTGTATCGGTGTAAATTCTAATATATTATCCTCTACAAAAACTAGCTGGTTTTTAATATTGAGCATTAAACCGTCAACAGTAAGCTCTTGCTTGGATGATTCAGTAACCTTATTATGACTGCGGCGCAAGATAGCTTCTATGCGCAGTAATAACTCAGCAGTACTAAATGGTTTAGCGACGTAATCATCAGCCCCTTGACTAAAACCTTGAATTCTTTCTTGCTCTGCACCTTTAGCGGTAACCATTATGACTGGCGTTTGGCATGAATTTCTTAATACTTTAAGTAGCGAGAAGCCATCTCGCTCGGGTAACATTACATCTAATAAAATCAAATGATGCTGCTGTGACGAAGCTCTTAGCAAGCCGGTTTCACCATCAAAGCATTGCTCTACTTGATAACCCTTTAACGTAAGTAATTCTGTTAGTTGTTGATTAAGGATTTTATCATCTTCAATCACCAAAATATTAAAATCAGACATAACACCAATTTGGTTAAAATAAATACTTCGATTTTATCGGTATTGAGGATATTATCAAGGACATATAACCAATAAATCACCTATGTTTAAGTTTTTCTCTTAATTTAAAAATTTAAGTTATGGCGTTTTAAAGAAAATATAATCGCTTTTTGATTATTAATACTCCACGCGAATAGTTGAGTAACTCTAAACTATTTTTACAAAAATCTACGCGAAAAAAATCATCATTATTCTGTCTATACCCATGATCAATGAAGGTGCTTGATTTATACAATGATGAGGATCATGATATCCCTCATCAAAAGTATTAATCTGACCACCGAAGAAAAAATAGATCTTGAAGCACTTCACGACACAAGTCGTGATGACCGTGTTCGAGATCGCATTAAAGCGGTCTTACTGCGCTCTAAAGGTTGGTTAACAACAATGATTGCTCAAGCATTACGACTTAATGAAACTACCATTTGTAGACCTATTGATGATTATGTAAGTAAAAACAAGTTAGCTCCTGAAAATGATGGCTCTCAGCCTTACTTGAGCCAAGCACAAACGGATGATGTTGTTGCTCATATTATGCAAAACACTTAGCGCTATGCTTACGAAATAATTGAGTATATATGGAAAATTCATGAGATCCGTTTTTCT
>CAJWZC010000164.1 GCA_913049915.1 uncultured Colwellia sp. | reverse complement strand
AACTAAGTAAGATGAATAGTAGTCTTTCAAAAATTGAAATCAATCCAAAAGAACAATGGATAATATTGGATTGATATGGCTTACATTGATTGTTTACATAATCTATATAGAGTTTTTTAAATAACTCTTATAAGGAGTTAGCAATTGAGCAAAATGATAAGATTACCAAGTTAACAGAATCAATAATATGATCAATAAAATGTAGCATACAAACAAAATTAATTAACACATAAATACAAAAAGGATAAAAATGGAATACTTAAAAAAAGCCCACAAGACTGCTGAAACTAACACCCAAGAAGCGCAAAAGGTTGTCAATGATATGCTGACTAATATTGAAAAACATGGTGAGCAGGCTGTCCGTGACTATTCTGCAAAACTTGACAATTGGAGCGGTGAAATTCTGCTTTCAGAAGATGAGATTAAAAAAATTATCGCCAAGGTCCCTCAAAACGTTAAAGACGACATTGATTTTGCATGTCAACAGGTTTATGACTTTGCTAAAGCACAACGTGACTCTATTGATGAATTCTATACCAAAAATAACGGTGTCGAGGCAGGGCAGAAATTGCTACCTGTAAATGTTGCAGGGTGCTATGTCCCAACTGGGCGTTATGCTCATATCGCCTCAGCCTATATGAGTATAGCCACAGCTAAAGCTGCTGGTGTTCCTTGTATAATCGCCTGTTCTACGCCGTACAAAGGCAAAAGCATCCACCCTTATGTCCTCTATGCTATGAAAGCTGCTGGCGCAGACTATATGATGACATTAGGTGGAGTTCAAGCAATAGCCAGTATGACTTATGGCCTATTTACAGGTAAAAAGGCTGACATAATTGTTGGCCCTGGAAACAAATTTGTAGCGGAGGCAAAAAGAACACTATTTGGTAAAGTCGGTATTGATGTCTTCGCTGGCCCTTCTGAGGTGGCTGTTATTGCAGATGAGACAGCCGATGCTGACGTTGTCGCTATCGACTTAGTAGGTCAAATGGAGCATGGTCATGAATCACCGGGCTGGCTGTTTACAACATCTAAAGAGATGGCCGAAAAAGTGATGGAATTGGTTCCTCAATACATCGATAAACTTCCGCCAACAGCTAAAGATGCCGCTTATTGCGCTTGGCGCGACTATGGTGAAGTTATATTGTGTGATTCCCGTGAAGAGGTTGTTCGTGTTTCAGATGAATATGCATCTGAGCACCTAGAAGTGCAATGTCAGGAGCTTGATTGGTGGCTAGACAACTTGACTTGCTACGGATCCTTGTTTTTAGGTGAAGAGACAACCGTCACTTTTGGAGATAAATCATCAGGCCCAAACCATATACTCCCCACCAAAGGGGCTGGACGTTATTCAGGCGGATTGTCAGCACACAAATTTTTGAAAGTACTGACATGGCAGAGAATGGACCGAGAATCAACAAAGCATATTGCTCAAACTGCCTCTAGAATATCTAGGTTGGAAGGAATGGAGGGACACGCCAGAGCGTCAGATGTTAGATTAAGTAAATATTTTCCAAATGAAACATTTGATTTGGGCAGCCCAGTAAAGGAGTAGATTATATGGATTTAGCTAATTTTTCACTGAACAATAAAATTGCCCTAGTGACTGGTGGTAGCAGTGGCGTCGGCAAAATGATAGCATTATCACTAGCCCGTGCAGGTGCATTTGTCTGGATTGTTAGTACTCGAGATAATGCAGATGAAACCATAAAAGAGGTAGAAGCACTAGGCTCTCAAGCAGCATTTTTTCGAGTTGATGTTACCGATTCCAATAAATTAGAACAAATGCTATCTGATATCTACAGCGTGTCAAAAAAAATTGATATTTTAGTTAATGCAGCTGGAATAAATCTTAGAATTCCGGCAGAAGATCTATCACTAGATGATTGGCAAAAAACAATTAATATTAACCTAACGGCGCCTTATTATTTGAGCCAACTAGTTGTTAAAAAAATGAAAGAAAACCAGTGGGGAAGAATTATTAATATTGCTTCCTTGCAGTCCCTTCGAGCATTCGACAATAGCATTCCCTACGGTGCAAGTAAGGGCGGAGTGATGCAGCTGACTCGCGCATTAGCTCAGGCCTACTCTAAACACGGTATACTGGTTAACGCTATTGCACCGGGATTTTTTCACACTAAGCTAACTGAATCATTATTTCAAGACCCTGAAAAGTTAAAAGTTTTAGCAGCCAAAACAATGATGAATCGTAATGGTGAAGAAGAAGATTTATTTGGTATCAGTGTCTTTCTATGTAGTGATGCTAATTCCTATATTACAGGCCAAACAATATTTTTAGATGGAGGATTCACAGCACAATGATAAATTCAATGGCAGCAGTGGTTTATACCGCTCCCGAAGAAATGACTTATGTTCCTGAGTACCGATCTACTCAACAAGATCGCGATGATGACATTTTATTACGCATTGAGTCTGTAGGCATCTGTGGCTCCGACATGCACGCCTACCACGGCAAAGATCCGAGAAGAAAGCCAGGTCTTATTCTGGGTCATGAGTTTTGTGGAGAAATCGTTGAAGGACAGAAGCAGGGTCAAATAGTTACAGGCAACCCATTGATTACTTGCGGTAAATGTGATTATTGCTTGCAAGGTCGTGACAACTTGTGCAGTGATAGAGATATGATTGGCATGAATAGGCAGGGTGCATTTGCTCAGTATATGACAATTCCTAAACGCTGTTTAATTGAGGCGCCAAAGGATATGGATCCAAACCATATCGCTCTAACCGAGCCTGCAGCAACCGTAATACACGCTGTTAATATTGCAGTGGAAGAATCCTACCTTCCCATACAAGAGTGTCAAGTTTTAATTATTGGTGCCGGCGCTATTGGGCTGCTGACAGCATTACTATTAAAATCTTATGGCGTAAAAATGCATGTTTTAGAGACTAACTTAGCTC
>CAJWZC010000163.1 GCA_913049915.1 uncultured Colwellia sp. | reverse complement strand
AAAAAGAAATGAGCATCCTGAGCGATGGTCAAAAGAAGAAAGAAACTGGCAGCCAATAGGCGCTGTGGAGTTAAATCCAGAGCAACACAAAGAAGCTGCTTAATAATTTAGGCGACAACTGTCTTGAAAATACCGGATAAACATATCTATACATTTCATTACAATAACAATACAATTCTAATAAATATAAGTACTTATACTCAAAGGAATATATATGTCATTTGATTATGGCTCTATAAATTTAGGTTTAAAAAATCCATTCAAAACTGAAGGTCTCATCACTTTAATTCGAGGAGTTTTTCAATCATCCATTGGTCTGTATTTAATTATTACAGCAGCAACAATTGTAAAAGACGAAACTGTTGTTGGTTGGATTTTAATATTATTTGGACTTACCGTTTTAGGTGGTGGCCTAAGAGCCTTAACTGGGGGAATCTTTTCAAGATTACGTTTTTTTATTGGTCGAAATCACCCTACATCACTTGCATATAATTACAGTAAAAGTGAAAGCAGCACCGCTGCAGAAGAAAAAAGCGCAGTGGCGTACACTCAAACTGAATTGGAAGAAATGTTGGTTGGGCGTAAAAATATAACATTTGCTGAACCTATTGGTTTTATTGCTCGGTTAATCCATACATTTATACCTAAGTTATTATTTTTACCTTACCCTATTCGTAACATGTCTCAACGCGTTATCAGCACGTGGATAAGTACTATCGTTTCATTAATTTCATATGCATTAGTCGCATTTATATCACTAAATGGTTTTGCTGGTGAATCAGGTAAAACTGTATTTCCAATTTACTCAATTTTTTTATTGATTTATCTTTTATCTATATGGAGAAAAGTTGGAGTTCCGATTAATAGAGCAGCAGAAATCCATGTGGAGCCATTAGATAACTCTTCGCTCATTCAAGTCATCACCTTATCACTAATTTTACCTATTACTCTTGGTTTAGGACTTTCATGGTTAGTATCAATTGGGCAATTAACAAACAGTGATATTGTAAACTTTACCTCTAAATTACCAGGCTTAAATATAACTCTATATCTAGTTGCTATTACCGTTCTGGCTCTTGTATCAACAGTTATCATTTCAATATTACTTAAGCAAAGATTAAGTATAGCTCTACCAAAAACCGAGGTATCTGAACTTCGTGAAAATTGGCAAGAATCTGTTCACCCTAAAGAGATATTTATCAACTTAGATAACTTAGTAATGGCAAACCGCCGCTATAAAGAAGTACCTAACAGAGTATATATAAATTTAGATCCCGAACTAAAAGAACAAACAGATGGTAAAGGTAGTTTTCAGGGAAAACTAATTCAAGAAATACAACCTCAAGTTAAAGATATGAACTTAGGAGCAATCTTCTTTAAAGTACGTTTTATATCACTTCTTACAGGCAATATACTCTTTACTATAGCAACTATTCTAACATTGCTTTTTGCATATGAGATTGTAGATATATACCAGTCTACGGTACAAGCTAGCATTACTACATTTGAATCATTTATTGCATCAAATAACATGGATACAATTTTTATATCAATCATTGCCGCAATTCATTTGTTGATTATTAGGCATATGATCAAATCATTTGCACAATTATTAACATCTACAGCACATTTGTTTTTTGCTGAAATCCAATTTGAATCTTTGTTAGTGTACTTCAAATGCGAAGGTACATTTACTGAATCTAAAATATCTACTGGTACAGGTATTCACGACAGTACACGCTCAGAAAATACTTTAGTAAGAAGTAGTATAACCCCTTGGATAATTACCTCACGTATCATATCAACAACTTTTGCCGCTACAGGCATGAAAAATATGGAACATCCCCGCCATATTTTAGAAATGCATAAGAATGAAGAGCAATTACTAGCTATCAAAAATGATGTTATTTCATTCTTAAAAGACAGAGAATCTATTGCATCAATCACCAGTAAACGTGATTTGGGCAACGCATCTCAAATTCATCAATTGAATGAACAAACAAGAGCAACCCCAACTGTTTCAGCATTAAATTTGAAGAATGATGAAGAGAGTACTGGTTATTTAGAAAAAGAAAATGATTTACAACAAAGCGCTTCTGATAAAGAGACTGCCAATATCAATCCTATTTAAAAAACATACAGACTATATGAATGATGAGTGATCTTTTTTCTATAAAGTACCCAGAAAGCTTTAAGACTATTTTTACTTCTTAAAGCTTATTTCATTATTACTGTGGATCACTTTATACATAACCCATCGGTATAACTAGTCCATTTCTGTAACCAAACACTACATCCTTTTCATATTTATGAAGACCATAAGTTAGACTTCCCATACTTTGCTAGACAGTTTCTAACTTAGAAAAATAGGTTTCCTCGTACTTAGCTGGTGAAACACCACCTGTATGTGAGTGACGATTTTTAAGATTGTAGAACATTTCTATAAAATTAAATATCTCAGCTTTCGCATCATTACGCGTTGAATATATATTCCTTTTTACTATGCGTTTTTTAATCGTAGCAAAAAAGCTTTCAGCTACAGCATTATCATGACAATTTCCTCGACGACTCATCGAAGGAGTTAAGTTATGCGCTTTCATGAAAGCTAAGTAATCTGAGCTGCCATATTGGCTACCTTGATCACTATGTACAATGACTTCAGCTTTGGGTTGTCGCTGATATACGGCCATGAGTAATGCATTAATAACTAATTGCTTATCCATATTTTTATCCATCGACCAACCGACTATTCGCC
This sequence comes from uncultured Colwellia sp., assembly GCA_913049915.1. Classification (GTDB taxonomy): domain Bacteria; phylum Pseudomonadota; class Gammaproteobacteria; order Enterobacterales; family Alteromonadaceae; genus Colwellia. The sequence continues at coordinate 264 of CAJWZC010000163.1, read as the reverse complement.
GAGAAAATAAATCCATCACCGTAGCCAAATATAAAAAGCCTTCGTGCGTTCTTATGTAAGTAATATCACTGACCCACACCTGATTAGGCTCATGTCGGTTAAATTAGCGTTCAAGTATGTTCTCTACGATACGAGACGTGCTAATACCTTTAATATAGCGACGTTTATACCCATATTCAATGAAGGTGCTTGATTTATAAAATGATGAAGATCATGATATCCCTCATCAAAAGTATTAATCTGACCACCAAAGAAAAAAGAGAT
>CAJWZC010000162.1 GCA_913049915.1 uncultured Colwellia sp. | reverse complement strand
CGTTGTTCAATGGTTTTAATCGCAAAAGTAGTAATTAGTTCGGTGACATAACCATGGTGCTTTACAGTACCTTCATCGGTAAGAAATTCAGGGTTATAGTAAGCCCCTTGCCCCGGTAAAATTTTCCAAATATCAAAGCCTGTAGGTTTTGACTTAAGATGCCACTTTCCAATCATGGATGTTTGATAGCCCGCAGACTGTAACATCTTTGGAAATGTCTGCTGCTTGCCATCAAAAATATCTCGGTTATCTTTAACACCATTAATATGGCTATATTTACCTGTTAGGGCGACTGCACGGCTGGGAGAGCATATAGCATTAGTGACAAAACTCTTATCAAAACGCATACCTTCGTTAGCAATTCTATCCAAATTAGGCGTCTTCATGAGGCTGCCCCCGTACGCAGACATTGCCTGTTTGGTATGGTCATCCGTCATAATAAAAATAATATTAGGGCGAACATCTAATTTCTTAGCGTATAAATTATTCGTAAAAAACATCAAAAACATGATCAGAAAATAACAACGAGTTAAAATAATATTCATATAGAACTCTGCAAAACAAATTGGTTAGACAGACACTAACCTGAATCCAACTGAAGTTATAATATATATTACTTTTCTATTTAAAATGGTGGAAAATGTTTTTGATAAACTCCGCTGGTACGGTCAATAATTTAAACACAATAACCAAATATTCAGTAACTTACATTGGATCTTATCGCCTATTAGAAGGTAGCCAGAAATGTTAACTTTTAACAACCGAAAAGCCAACGGCAGAAATGAGCTTCTACCAGCCCCACAAGTGAGCAGAAAATATTTGCTAGTATTACCCTAAATATACACCTGAATTTGTAAAGGATTAATTTCCGTAATGTTCTATCAGTTGACCTTAAGAGCAGTCAATAGCTAACGTAGATCGTATAAAGTGAATATTTTTATTCGTGGTAAATCTCATATTATTAAGTGGTTACATTAAATGATATGAGGTGGCGGGGTTGGATGATAATGGCTGACAGTCCTGATATATTTGGGTGGTACAGCTGAGGTAATTGATGAGGTAAACGAGTAAAATTAAAACCCTCTGTGGTAAGGAAAGCGGACAATTTACTAATACAATATAGAAGGTTCATTACCCGAAAAGACCCTGTAACAGATCTTGTTACAGGGTCACCGAAAATAAACCTAAGCAAATGTTTCATACTGTTTTAATAAATTATTCGTGTCATATTACTTATAAATCTTAGTAATTCACCTATTCTACTTATAATAAGAGGATATTAATTTAATTAAGTAAGTGGCTTGGTGTAACTATAAGCTATTTAGCTGGGCAAAATATAGATAATTGGACTCCGCCAAAGGCTGAGGTATAGGTGTAGTGGTCAACTAATTTTGGCCACGGATTTGTATTCTAGCCAGTATCTTTTCTCTGACTCATTTGGTGTTAGTCCACCGTTATAGCTGTGGGGCCTAACCTGGCTGTAATATCCAATAATATATTTAACAACTGCATTTTCAGCTTCAGTAAATGAACGATAACCTCTTGTTGGTACCCATTCTGTTTTTAAACTCCTGAAGAATCGCTCCATCGGGCTATTGTCCCAACAATTACCACGACGACTCATGCTTTGTTCTATCTGATAACGCCAAAGTAATTGGCGGTAGTTTCGGCTCGTATAGGTACTACCTTGATCTGAATGGAACATAACACCTTTTGGTCTTCCTCTTGACTCAAATGCCATCAATAAGGCTTTCGCTGCTAGCTTCGTATCGGGTGAGTATGACATTGCCCAACCCACTAGCTTTCGAGCAAATAAGTCCATCACAACAGCTAGGTAAGCCCAGCGAGTTCCCGTCCAAATAAAGGTTATATCACCACACCAAACTTGATCAGGCTGACACACTGCAAATTGGCGTTCAAGTGTATTCGGTATAGCTACGTGTGGCTGCGTTGCTTTCTTATATTTATGATTTGGTAGCTGACAACTGACTAAGCCTTGTTCTTTCATCAAACGAGTAACAACATAGCGACTAATAGCCAAGCCTCTTGTTGTGGCAATAATCGAAATGGTTCGAGCACCAGCCGAGCTATTACTTTCAGCGTAAATGTTTTTTACCATGGCAAGTGCTTTAACCTTTTCAGGTTTAATACATCTCACTTGCTTTGCCCAATATTTATAGCTGCTGCGATGAATATTAAACACATCACAGCAACGTTTCACAGCATGACTCCCTTTAAGGGCTTTGATTATTGCGAACTGTACAGCGAGTCCGACATCAAGAGAGCCGTAGCCTTTTTTAGGATTTCCTTTTCTTCTTCGATGCGGGCAATACACTTTTTAAGCTGTCGGATCTCAAGCTGGTCAGGCGTTAATGGCATTGCTTTACTTGTGAGACCGTTACGCTCATTTTTTAACTGGCGAACCCATTTATCTAAGGATGATTTTCCCACATCCATCGCTTGAGCGGCCTCAAGGACAGAGTAGTTTTTATCAACAACTAATTGAGCACATTCAAGTCTAAATTCTGGTGTGAAATTGGGTCTTGTTCTTTTTGTCATAGTGTCACCTAAAGTTTGATGAGGTGTATAATAACACCTCTAGTTGGGTGGCCAAATTAACTATGCCACTACAGTTGTAGTTGAATTGATTTATTATGGATGTCAGAGGGAGCTCATCTTGAGTGAAAAAAGCGTCTATGTAACCTAAAAAAAGTTTAGATGGTTTGATTTTTTATATGAACTGTATGTTTTTTATTTATTAGTGTTCATTGTGGTTCTCGACAATTAACGACTTTTTTGCGGAGTTGCGACACGACAGAAGTTAGCGTTCAAGGTTTTCTACTAAAAAAATAGTATACTTTGATCTATAGCGGCCATAGTTCAACAATTGTATTTCTCTGGTAGTTTCCCGATAGCTGACATTCCCCAAAGGTTGAGTAGTACTTGTTGAAAATGCTCTTTGACCAAGGAATCGCTCTTAGCTTGCTTAACAAATGACTGTGTCGTTAATAAGTGCAAACACATTCCTGTTGGAAGCTCATATCTTCCTTAGTAACGTATTCACTATGTATTCTTCTTTTCTTTTGTCCCACAACGTCTATAGTTGTGATGAAGCATCTTCA
>CAJWZC010000161.1 GCA_913049915.1 uncultured Colwellia sp. | reverse complement strand
TTCTCTCTTGTAGTCATTAACTTAGAGAGTTCATTATCTGTTATTGAGCTCTCTATATTAGATTCATTGTTGTTTAGTTCTTTGATAGTGGTTGTGTTTTCTTGGAGGTTATTTTTTGCAGCAAGTATACGCGACAGTAACTGCCGCGATACCTCATTTATTTTTTTAAGTGACTTTTTAGCAGTATTTTCCACTAAAAGCTCACCTGATTTTGATTTTCTAGTGGGATTGAATCCCAACCAGCTTTTATTGGTAATAGGATTTGGATCACTTCTTCTAGCTTTTCAGGGTCATTATTAGTACTGGCAACTAATAACTGTTCGGAACAAAACTTATAAAGTGACGCTAAATTTTCTGAAACCTCACCACCTTGTTTAAAGTCGAGAGAGCCTTCTAAAACACCAATAATAGCAATAGCATTAGATAGCTCAGTACCTTTTTTATCGAAATTGTGTTGTGAAATAGCGCCTTTAGCGGTGGCGATATTGCCTAATAGTTTTTGAAATAACATCGCTACTAGCTGATAAGGCGAAGCTTGTTGAGCTGTACTTTTGTTGGTTTGTTGGTATTTTTTAAGTGATGCATGTGTCATAGACACCTCCGCGTTAGCTATAAATTAAGTATAGAAAACTTATAGAATTGAAACAATAGTCTTAGTAATTACTAAGTACTAGCTTAGATATGTTAAAGTTTATATTAACTAAGTTAACGGTTGATTATTAATAGTAACCGCAAAGCCTTCTTTTTTAGCTTTTTCAAAAGCTTGTTGTAAAATGTTGTGAGTAACCTCTTTTGCATTTTCAATGACACCATTACTTAATACTTCAATATTATCCCACCCACGTTTTACTAAATATGCTTCTATTTGTGTAACTTGTTGCTCAAAAGGCATTTCTCTTGAGAACATAGTAAATTCATGTCGAGTCCCTTTGGTGAACTCTTGATTATCTTGTATTAATTCTGCTGTGCCATTTATGATCAACATCTTATTATCCTGCTTTACTAAAATAAGGTTATATACACATTTATGTATGCTTTATTTATGCCAATAAATAATTATTATGTTTTATTTTTTTATTGTCTTGAATTAGTTGGTTTATTTTTATAATTTTTTGGTGTGATATTGTTGTGGGATTTATTTATACATTATTTTTAATTAATATATCAACTTTTTGACAGGTGAATTAACCAAGTAATTTTAATATTGACTCTGCTGCTATGTTACTTTGCGCTAATAAAGCGGTGCTGGCTTGCTGTTTAATTTGTAAAGAGGTTAACTGTGCTGTTTCTGTGGCAAAGTCGGTGTCTTGTATGCGGGAACGACTAGCAGAAACGTTTTCACTAATATTGCTTAGATTTGATATAGTGTGATCTAGTCTATTCATAAAAGCACCTAAGCTAGAACGCTGATTATCAATGTATTGCAGCGCATCATCAATTTTTATTATCGCTAACTGTGAATCAGACACTAAATCTACATTGCTTAATCCTATATTATTGCTTGAAAAACCAGCCACCTCTAGAGCTATTGTTTCGTTAGCATTTGCTCCTATTTGAAAGTCAGTTTTAGTACCTGATAAGGTAAAGGCTGAACTGTAACTTGCTAAAGCCACTTCGTTGAATATTGTGGGGTCCCAGTTAGCATTACTAGAATCAAAGTCAGATTGATCGGTATCGTCATCACCATTGACAAAAAAAGCAGAGAAGTTTGACGTTGTACTTGAGCCATTAGCCCCAATAATAGTCTCTTCTCTACTAGCTCCACCAGCAGCGTCTAAACCGCCAAAGGCGCCATTATCTAGATTACTTGTATTGATATTTGATGTAATAAAGTCTTCAAAAACGCTAGTCATAGGATCAGTTAATGCAGTTTGTAAAGCGGCATTACTGGCAAATGTTCCTTGTGCGGCTAATGATGCATCAAAGGTGGAGCCACCAGAAAGACTAGCCATAATATCTTTTATGCCAGACTCTCCTATTTGATCTTCTAAATACCGCATGGTTATATAACCACCAGAATAGACACCTGCCACATCAATGCCTGTTGTAAGAGGGGGGCTATTATCAGTAAATATACCATTTAACTCTGTTTTTATTGCAGTAACGCCATAAGTACTAATGTCACTAGCAACACGACTATCAGCACCACTGACTGCTTCAGCAGTTCCTTCAATAAACCATAAAGGAACAGTTGTTAAATCCATGTTATTTGCCATCACTGCATGGGTCATTTCATGTAATAAAGTAGACTTTAATTGCTTAGTTTTATTTGCATCAAGGGTTGAAAAATCATCTAGGTCAATGGTCATTACTAAGTTAGTACCAGGGTTTGTTGAAAGAAATGAAACAGAGGCTAACTTCCCGCCAGCACCATCAACATTCTCTAAATCAATTTTGAATTTAGAACCATCCCCCTAAGTCCTAAAACATTTTGAATAATATCCTCTGATTCAGCTAGTACACCACTTTGTAGTACCTGTAATATATTCCGCTCAGCTTCGGAGCCACTTCCTGAAGCTACCGAATCCGTTTGGTCAAAAAGTTGATTGCCACCAAAGGAAGTAGTGCTATTAATACGATCTAGTTCTAATTTGAGTTGTTCAGATTCTTTATTAAGAGCCGATTTATCTTTTATAGATAGTGAACCATTACTGGCTTGAAGTGATAAATCGCGCATCCTAAAAAGGATATTTGTAGATTCAGCTAAGGCACCCTCAGCAATTTGGGCAATTGAAATACCGTCGTTGGCGTTACGTTGAGCAACAGCTAGGCCATTTACTTGAGAAGTAAGCCGATTTGATATTTGTAAGCCAGCAGCATCATCGGCAGCTGAATTTATACGCATACCAGATGACAAACGCGAAAAGGTCACAGCTAACTTGTTAGTGTTATCTGAAAGTTGTCTTTGTAGAAATAAACTTGTGGTATTGGTATTTATTGTATTCATATAGGCATCACGTCATTAGCCTTTGACTTTAATAAGGCAAAGTAATTAACTAGCACAGCTATATATCGGTAGGTTACTTTATTTCTTTAATTTAATTTTTATTATTTTTTGATTAAAATATTTTTGATTATTTTTGAATAATGACAAATAAATGACAACTGTGTGTCAATTTATTGTTGCTTAAATTATATTAATGTCTAAAATTGTCTATCAGGCTATAAAACAATATTAAAAATAGCATGTTAGCATTAGCAGTAAAGAGTCAGTTATGAATGA
>CAJWZC010000160.1 GCA_913049915.1 uncultured Colwellia sp. | reverse complement strand
CCTACTTGTAGCCCTCTGTCTATAAGGCTCTTTAAATTAGAAACTATTGAGTGGGAGTAGTAACATACCCTACAACCCCTATTCCTAAGCTGTTTCCTATGGTGTAAAGACGCCTTCTTCTGTCTTAGTCGTAAACATTTTGTAAAGTCTTGCTAATTTTCTTAGTTAATTTGAATCTAAATTGAATAGGTGTCTCGTCTTACCTGAGCAACTAAACTTTACAGCCTAACTATTGAGTGGGAATAACAAAAGGGATAGCATGAAATTTTTTTTTAAAGGGTTACTCTACCTACTTATAGCGCTAGTAATAGCCGTTGTGGCTTACCAGCAATTTAACAGCTGGCAAGATACCACTGACTTAGCCGAGCAAGCAGATTCTCCACAAGGGCAGTTACCCGACTGGTTAATACCAAACCATTATGATTTAGCATTAAAAGTTGACCCCGACAACGCAAGTTTTTCTGGTGAAATAAATATCAAAGTAGCGTTAACTCAAGCAACGCAAGAACTTTGGCTACATGGGAAAAACCTGACCGCCTCTGCCGCAAATTTTATTAGCGAAAATGGTACGTTAACCGCGCTTACCTATAAAGAGATGGGGCATTCAGGTGTTGTTAAGCTTTCTTCAGATTCTGTTATTGCTCCTCAAAAAGGAAAAATCTCAATCACCTTCAAAGGAGAGCTAGCAAAAGATTTAGAAGGTTTATATTTAGTGAAAGATGGTGGGTTAAACTATGCATTCACCCAATTTGAACCTAACTCTGCGCGCATTGCTTTCCCTAGTTTTGACGAACCACGATTCAAAACACCTTTTGATATAAGCCTCGAAGTAAAAGAATCACTAAAAGCGTTTGCTAATACACCACAAATTAGAGCAGAAACGACTGAACATGGTTTTAAACGATTAACGTTTAAAACAACTAAACCATTACCGACCTATTTAGTCGCCTTTGCCATTGGTGATCTTGATTTAGTCGAATATTCAGCTATCCCCACTAATGCGATTCGAACAGTTGAGATACCTTTGAGGGGTCTTGCAACGAAGGGCAAAGGCAAAGACATGGCCTATGCATTAAAAAATACTGCATCGATATTGGTTACTCTAGAGCACTACTTTGGTATTCCTTACCCATATGAAAAATTAGATATTGTCGCCGTTCCTGATTTTGCTGCCGGGGCAATGGAAAATGCCGGACTAATTACCTACCGTGAGCAGTTATTATTGTTAGGTGACAACCCTACATTAGGCCAACAACGTAGCTACGCTAGTGTTCATGCACACGAACTTGCCCATCAATGGTTTGGTAATTTAGTTACCATGCCATGGTGGAATGATATTTGGTTAAATGAGTCTTTTGCCACATGGATGGGGAATATGTCGATGAATGATTGGAACCCTGAATTTGGTTTTGAACGAGCAATGGTTCGCTCCGGCCACAGTGTAATGAATAGTGATGTGTTTTTAGACACTCGACAAATAAGAGAACCTATAAAAAACAACGGTGATATTGAAAGCGCGTTTGACGGCATTACTTATCAAAAAGGTGGCGCTGTTTTACAAATGTTTGAAGACTATATCGGTAAAGAAGCCTTTAGAGACGGTGTACGTTATCATCTGAAAAAATACGCCTATGGTCACGCAGACGCCATTCAATTTATTGATTCAATCGAAAAGCATTCTGATAAAAAAGGTATAAAATCCGCATTTAATAGCTTTCTCAATCAAAAAGGCGTGCCGTTAATCAACGTAAGTTATCAATGTAATGAAGATGAAAAAATAGTAACGCTTAAGCAGTCTCGATACTTACCCCTTGGCGCTCGTTCATCTGCAGAGCAAATATGGTCACTACCTGTTTGTATCACCACAATTAATAAAGACGGCAAGTCAAAACAGTGTCAAATGCTAAGCCAAGCAGAAGAGTCATTTCCAATCGTTGGTGAAAACTGCCCTATCGCGATAATGCCCAATGCAGAGGGAAAAGGTTATTACCGCTGGTCGCTTTCAGCTAAACAGCAATCGGCATTACTTGATAATTTCAGCCAACTTTCTGGAGCAGAAAAATACTCTGTAGCGAGTAACTTAGCTGCGGAGTTTAAAGCAGGTAGAATTGATGCTTCAACTTATTTAACAGCAATCAAACCTATTATTGCCGATCAAGACTGGGACCTAGTACGCGAACCTATCAGCAACATTAAGTTCATTTCTAACAATATTGCTAACGATGATGAGCAACAAAAAATATCAGCATATCTTTCAGGTCTTTATCAGCCAAAACTGGATGCAGTTGGGTTGTTCGCAACAACGACATTGGATCAAGAAAGACCTGTCGAAACCAAGTTACTTAGACGAACGCTTATTGACTTAATCGCCTTAACGTTAGAACAGCCGGAATTACTTAAAACGTTATCAGAGATGGGAGAGGAAATCCTCGGTTATAAAACGGATGGCAAGCTTAATCTCGATAATATTGAGCCTGAACTTATAAGGCCGGCTTTAGCAAGTGCAGTTAAAGTTCATGGTAAACCCTTTGCCGAAGCTGCTATTGCGCAATTAGATAATACTGAAGACGGTACGCTTCGCCAGCGACTTTTAGTGTCTGTTGGCCGAAGTAGTGATCCAGAGGTTTCGATAATGGTCTTAGACTTAATAACGTCATTATCCTTAAGAGGCAACGAACGTTTAACTTTACTGGGTGTGCATATGAGCCAAAAAGAAAATCAGAAAAACATCTATCAATGGGTTAAAGACAAGTATTCATTAATCTCTATGATCATTCCTAAGCAATATATTGCTATGGCACCTATGATTGGCGCAGGTTTTTGCAGTAAATCAATGCGTGATGATGTTGAAAAATTCTTTACATCAAAGTTAGCTGAAAACCCAAGTAGCGAAAGACACTTATCAACAACACTTGAGAAAATAGAAATATGTATTGCACTTAAAAACTCGCAAGCAAGAGTTAACATATAAACAATACGAAAAATAACGCCTCAACATAACCGATGGGGTCAGAGTTATTGATATTATCATTCTCCTTTATAGACCAGTGACGCTCTATTCCCACCTTGTTGCAAAGGGCGCTGCCCTCCTGCCCGTTTGCTCCTGAGGAATTCCAATACTCGACTTCATAGACTTCGTTACAAACTTTGTACCTCAATTTTAACCTTGATCTAATAGCTTTCTTAGAGCAACTAAAAGAAATAGTCGACTCTGTGATGATTA
>CAJWZC010000159.1 GCA_913049915.1 uncultured Colwellia sp. | reverse complement strand
TACCGCTTTTGGATTACCGCTTTTGGATTACCGCTTTTGGATTACCGCTTTTGGATTACCGCTTTTGGAATAAAGCGTGTTTATAAAAAGGTATCTGGAGATGTTTTACGGTTTATTAAAGAGCCTTTTACTTTACTAATGGCGGTGATTCTTGCCCGTAACTTTCATGATGAGGCCAATGTTACTATTGCTCTTAAGGCGGTGACCGAGGATAGTACCCAATGAAAGTACTCTTAGCAGAGAAGTTTGTCGCTCAAGATAAACCGCTAGCTATGTATTTGCTGAGACCTGCTGGTACAGTAATAAATATCATCGTATTTAGTGTTGCTGCGTTGAACTGGTTAGAAAACCTTGGTTTCAATACTTCTACCTTGTTAGCCGGTTTAGGTATTGGTAGCTTAGCCATTGCCTTAGCCGCTCAAAAAACGGTAGAAAACATTATTGGTGCTATCACTTTATATACATCAGTTCCAATTAAAATTGGTAACTTTTGTTGGTTTGGCAACAGTCTAGGTGTAGTAGAATAGATAGGTTTACGTGCAACCCGCATTTGTACATTAGATAGAAGCGTTATCTATGTAGCTAATGCTAAATTTATTGATATGAATATAGAGAACTATTCAGAACGTGAAAAAATAGCCTTTAAGCCTATGTTAAAACGACTGATTTTGAAGTGTATTTAGATGAAATTAACCAACTCAACTTGAATATATTAGAGCTGTTGTGCGAACACAACTACAAAGTGTAAGTCGTGGCAGAGAGAGTTGTTGAGTAGTAAAAACTCAGCTTAAACTGAGTTATTTATTAGCTTCATTGAGTACAATTATTAGTTATAACTTTGTTCAAAGTTAGCTAATACTGTGAAAAGTTGCTCGATCTTTTTAACTAATCCAATCAGCTCAGTCTGATCTTGGCTTGTTTGCCATTTCAACAGGTCATCGGCAACTTCTTCAACGTATGGCTGAAAAGTATCAGCTGAACTTGAAAATGCCGAATCAGTAGTAAAAACAGCTTTAAAGCTGGCTTTTTGTTTTTCACGTAAATCAGCTAAAGTTGCATCAGCTGTTAATGATTTCTTTAAAATAACAGAAATATTTTCAATGAGTTGTTGTTCAATAGCTTTAGTCATAATATGTATTACTTTGCTTCTTACTATTAATAATAGAGTTTATTTTAACAATTATGCCAGATTAATTGGTGTTTTGTTAGCTTCTCCGGAAATTTCTCGTACCAATTTAGGCATTAAAAATCCTGGTAAGCTCGCTAACATCTCTTTAAAAATTGCCACTGCATCAGCCTCTTTAACGTCGAAATGCGCTGCGCCTTGAACCGCATCGAAAAGGTGTAGGTAATAGGGTTGAATGCCAGCATCAAATAATGATTCACTTAAGTTAATTAACACGTCAGCATCATCATTTATCTCACGTAACAGCACACTTTGATTGAATAAAGGTATACGGGCAGCTCGAAGTGGTTCAAGTGCCTCAATTAATTCATCATTAATCTCATTTGGGTGATTGATATGTAATACCATAGTAGCTTTTAAACGCGTTTCCTTTAAAATTTCTACCAGTTTTATTGTTATCCTATTAGGTATCACCACAGGTAAGCGGCTATGAATACGCAAGCGGGACACATGAGGGATTTTTTCTATCTGCTCAATTAACCATGCTAAGTGATCGTCGCTAGCCATTAAAGGATCGCCACCACTAAAAATAACTTCACTTATTTCATCATGTGCCGCAATATAATCAAGGGCACTTTGCCAGCGCTGTTTATTTGGGCTGTTATCTTGATAAGGAAAATGACGGCGAAAGCAATAACGACAGTTAATGGCACACGCCGACTTAACAATCATCAGTACGCGGTTTTTGTATTTATGTAGCAAACCTTCAGCTACTGTATCGTGCTCGTTTAATGGATCTGCAGAGTACCCATCAGTGATTGAAAACTCACTAGATAGTGGCATCACTTGCTTAAGCAGAGGATCGTCAAAATCACCTTTTTTCATGCGTTTAATAAATGAACGAGGTACGCGAACGGGAAATAATTTACGCGCCTTGAAGTGCTGTAAATATTCAGCGGGGTCAATATTAAGGCGTGTTAAGAGTTGTTCGGGTTCTGTAACAACGTCACGTAAATCTTTTTGCCATGATTTTTCATCACAAAGATGCAAATCATGATCAATTTGGGTTATTATCTGCGGCAATTCTAATTTCAATTGAACATCTCTTGCTAACTACTTTGACCATTATAACGGTTATAGCTTAGCGAAGATCAAATAAATAACTAAGTAATTAATAAAAGAGCACTCTTACTATGGCTAATTTCAGTACCAACCAGTTCAAAGCTGGTCTTAAAATCATGCTTGATGGCGAACCTTGTAATATTCTTGAAAATGAATTGGTTAAACCAGGTAAAGGCCAAGCCTTTAGCCGCGTTAAAATCCGTAAACTCGTTTCAGGTAAAGTACTGGAGAAAACCTTTAAATCAGGAGAGTCTGTTGAAGGTGCCGACGTAATGGAAGTTGAATTAGCTTATTTATATGCTGATGGTGAGTTCTGGCACTTTATGAATAACGAGACATTCGAGCAAATTGGTGCAGAAGAAAAAGCCTTAGGCGAGACGGTAAAATGGTTAGTTGAAGGTGATATTTGTACTATTACGTTATGGAATGGTACGCCAATTACTGTAACGCCAGCAAATTTTGTTGACATTGATATTACTGAAACAGACCCTGGCTTAAAAGGCGATACCGCTGGCACTGGTGGTAAGCCAGCAACATTAGCAACAGGTGCCGTGGTACGTGTACCTCTATTTGTTCAAATCGGTGAGAAGGTTCGCATTGATACACGTTCAGGTGAGTATGTTTCAAGAGCAACAAAAGCACTATAAAGTTTATCAGTAAAGTTACTAAGTATGCTTTTTGGTTATATTATAGGTACCGACTGTGATATTAACGTATTAACTTTGATATTTTAAATACTATTTATTAGGTTAAATGAGTATTTAACAGGTTGTGTATTAGCAAAACTCAGTGAATAGATCTGCTATTTACTGAGTTTTATACTTTTTAATGCTCAATAAATGGCAATTTTACTTAGGAAGATATTAAATAAACTAGCATTATAGTCAGTGGATTGATCTAAGCTAAGAGTTAAAACGTATTTAATTTATAATAATAGATTTGACTCCTGTTAAGGATAGGACGCCTTCCACATTTTTCGCTGT
>CAJWZC010000158.1 GCA_913049915.1 uncultured Colwellia sp. | reverse complement strand
CTCTTTCCCTACACGACGCTCTTCCGATCTATGTCAAAACGTGCTGCAGAAATGATGGTTGATGATTTAGAAGCGATGGGGCCTGTACGTATTAGTGAAGTGGAGGCGGCACAAAAAGAAATTTTATCTGTTGCTCGACGATTATCTGACGCTGGCGAAATTATGCTTGGCGGTGGCGGTGGCGGTGATGAGTTCTTATAACCCTAATTTAATCCGTTTTACATAAAAGTAGTTATAAAAGGTATTTTCATGAGTAAACCACCTATTCGTATCATAAAAGCCTCGCAAGAAGAGGCGACAGATGTTTGGTCTTTGCCCGATGTACAAAATAAACCAAGTGTTCAAGATAACGAAAAAACAAACGCTTTAGGAATAAAAAATAACTGGGTATACGAACCACCAGCAGTAGAAGAAATAGAGCCTGAGCCATTAACTGCGCAAGATATTGAAGAAATTCGTCAAGCAGCAAGTGATGAGGGATTCGGTCAAGGCAAAGAAGAAGGTTTTGCTAAAGGTTATGAAGAAGGTAAAGCGAAAGGTTTAGAAGAGGGTAAAGCACAAGGTATTGAAGAGGGCAATGAACAAGGTTTAGCGCAAGGTAAAGAGCATATTGATGAACAAAGTGCGAATTGGCAAAGTCTTATTGATCAATTACATCAACCGCTTGCCAGTGTAGAAAAAAATGTTGAAGAGCAATTACTTAATTTAGTTTTACAATTAACTGAGGCAGTAGTTTTACACGAAGCAAAAACTAACCCTGACATTTTAATGGCGGCTATTGCTACCGGCATTAAAAGTTTAGCCAGTAGTGATACGCAGACACAAATATACTTGAACCCTAGTGATATCAAGCTAGTAGAAGCCCAATTTGGCGTTGAACACATTACTCAACAAGGCTGGCGTTTATTGCCGGCGCCGCAAGTGTCCCAAGGTGGCTGTCAAATAGAAAATAGTACCTCAAATATTGATTTACAGATGAAAGCTAGATTAAAAAAAGTGCTGGAACTTTTCTTGCAGGAAGCTTTACATCAAAAATAATAAATTAGTTTAATTTTATATTTCTTAGCATCTACTGTTCTATTTTAAGGTAAATATAAACTATGGTTGATAGCGTGCGCTTAACCGAGCGCTTTAAAAAAAATGAACAATTCATTCATGATTTCAAAGCACCTGTCGCGGGCAGGCTAGTGCGTGTTGTTGGCTTAACACTTGAAGCTGTTGGTGTAAAAGCCCCTGTTGGTAGCCAATGTCTTGTTGAAACGGCGTATGGCGATCTATTGGCTGAAGTTGTTGGCTTTGCTCAAGATATTACTTACCTCATGCCTGAAGAAAGTCTTCGTGGTGTTATGCCAGGCGCTCGAGTATTACCTATATCGAGTAAAGCTAAAGTACCTTTATCAATGGACTTACTTGGCCGCGTTATTAACGGTGTAGGTAAGCCACTTGATGGTAAAGGACCTATCAAATCTGATGAAGACTATCACCATGATAGTAAACCCATTAATCCATTATCACGACGAGCCATCACTGAAGTACTTGATGTTGGCGTTCGTTCTATCAATAGCTTTATCAGTGTCGGTAAAGGGCAGCGTATGGGACTTTTTGCTGGCTCAGGTGTTGGTAAGAGTGTACTGATGGGCATGATGACACGCGGCACAACAGCCGATGTAGTTGTTGTCGGCTTAGTTGGTGAGCGTGGCAGAGAAGTCAAAGAATTCATCGAAGAAATTTTAGGGGAAGAAGGGTTAAAGCGAGCTGTTGTTGTCGCTGCACCCGCCGATAACTCGCCTTTAATGCGTCTTAAAGGCTGTGAAACTGCAGTACAAATTAGTGAATACTTTCGTGATCAAGGTCTAAATGTTTTGTTATTACTTGATTCATTAACACGCTATGCGCAGGCACAAAGAGAAATTGCTTTAGCTGTTGGCGAGCCACCAGCAACAAAAGGATATCCGCCATCGGTATTTTCTAAATTGCCTCAGTTAGTTGAACGTGCGGGTAATGGTGGACAGGGGCAGGGTTCAATTACTGCTTTTTATACGGTATTAACCGAAGGAGATGATTTACAAGATCCCGTTGCTGATGCTGCTCGTGCGATTTTAGATGGACATGTTGTATTATCTCGAGAATTAGCTGATGCGGGACATTACCCAGCGGTAAACATTGAAGGTTCAATCTCTCGAGTAATGCCAATGGTAACCAGCGATGACCATCAAGAGTTAGCAAAAAAATTAAAGCAAATGTATGCCCTCTATCAGCAAAACAAAGATCTTATTGCAATAGGTGCGTATACCAAAGGCAATGATCCTCGAATCGATCAAGCTATAAATGTACTACCGGTAATTAATTTTTTTTTACAACAAAAAATTAGTGAAATTATTCCTTATGACCAAAGTATTGCTCAAATGAAAGAAATTATTGCAGCAGCACACTCCCATAATAATCAGTAATAGACAATCAGTAATAGATAACCACAATATAGATTTTTGATCATAAGTATTGAATTAAAAAAATTAATATAAAGAGTATTCAACATGGCAATGAAGCAACTTGATACCATTTTAAAGTATGAACAAGACAACGAACAACGTTGCGCCAATCAATTAAAAATTGCTGAACATGAATATCAACAAAACATTACCCGTTTACAAGGTGTTGCAGACTATCGTTTAGAATACATGAAACGTTTAAGTCAACGAGCTGAGCATGGCTTAGATAGTGCTACATATAGTCATTACCATGCTTTTATTGGTAAGCTTGATACCGCTTCTAAACAAGTTGAAATAGCGACACGACAAGCAAAAGCGCTGGTAGAGCAAAGTAAGAGTATCTGGCTTAAGCAAAGACAAAAAGTTAAGGCCGTAGAATTATTGCGTAATAAACGTTTAAAAATAATAGCTGTGGCAGCTGATAAATCAGAACAAAAAATGTTTGATGAAATAGCAACCCAGCAATATATTCGACGTTCTATACGCTAATTTTGTATGAAGTGAATTATCTATTCGTTATTTTTTATCAGGTGGAATGATTTTTGCTTTACTTTCTGTAGAGAGAGAACACCTAAAAATTTTAAGAAACATCTTACTAATAGTAAGCGGTATTATTTTTCTAATTAAAACCATTTAAATTGATTTAAGTTATTGGGGTTATTATGCAACCAGTGAATGTTTTACCTGTTTTTAAATCACAAGATACTGATTTAAAAGGTAAAGAATCATCAGGTACTTCAGCTGATAGTAATAAAGATGCTAACTTTTCTAGTTTAGTTGAGCAACATCTTCCTGAAGAATCTAAATTGAATAGCCGAAAAGAAACTGTAGGCTTAGAACAAAAGACAACGGCAATTGATGATAAATCTATTGCCGACGACGGCAAAAGTCAAGTAGATGAGATTAAAAGTAGCCAAGAACGTGACTCTAAAGAGCTAGTTGATGCGAGTAATACCAGCGAAGATGTTCCTGTAGATGGAGTAAAGAGAAAAGGTGCTTTACCAAACAATGGTGCTTTAACTGAATCAGAACAGTTTATTGCATTACTTTATAATAGTGACCAAACCTT
>CAJWZC010000157.1 GCA_913049915.1 uncultured Colwellia sp. | reverse complement strand
CCCCCCTGACCTCAAGCGCACCCTTGTGGCCATGTCAGAGCGCACTGGCCTGAGCGTCAGTCAGGTTACTGATGAGGTTCTTTATGCTGGCTTGGTTGAGATGCAGGAGCTGCCAGAGCTGTAATAATGAGGAGAGGGTGAGACTCAGTATATAGCCCCCCGGGGGAGTGCACAGTCACCTCCCCATTGATACATAAAGTAGTTAGACACATTTACATCTAGATGCTTCCTCAGGTGGTGCCGTCAGTGCTTCACAGTCAGCCCCCCTCGAACCCTTTCCTATTTTCCTAAAACACTCACTCAGCACTCTTGCCATCCCAGTACTACGCATAT
Organism: uncultured Colwellia sp.; assembly: GCA_913049915.1. Taxonomy (GTDB): domain Bacteria; phylum Pseudomonadota; class Gammaproteobacteria; order Enterobacterales; family Alteromonadaceae; genus Colwellia. The sequence continues at coordinate 3,314 of CAJWZC010000157.1, read as the reverse complement.
TTACTAGTTGACTTAGAAATGTAACGTATATATATATTATGCAGAAATAGAGCAACCAGGGTATTTCTACAGAATAATGTGGGATAATGAAATATCTTTGAAGGTCACGTAAAACTATTTTAGACAAATAACTGGTTATAAAACAAAAAAGTTAATTTTTTTAAATGAATGCCAACTATATTGTTTGTTTTGCTTTAATTTTAAAATAAACCTTAAAGTATCAATATAGATATTCTTTATGGGTGTAGCGAGACTTCTTATACCGCAAATGCTACTGTTTGATCATATTTGAACCATTGGACTTCATTTCGAAACTAACATCACTGGTGCCCAAACCGAAGGTCAATCTCACACGGTTTCATGGTGTTTTTGCGCCAAACAGCAAGCACAGAACCCTGGTCACGCCAGCCAGACGGGGCAAGAAGAGGAAAATAGGTGATCTAAAAGATGCCAAAACCGATGGAGAATGACGGGCGGTCATGACCTGGGTCCAGCGACTGAAAAGGGTGTTCAATATTGATCCGAACGCGGCCCGGTGGAGACCTGTACTCATTGTGGAGGTGCCGTAAAGGTAATGGCTTGTATCGAAGATTAGGAGGTCATTGATAAGATCCTGTCCAATATCAGAAAAAAAGGCAGTCTGCCATCACCTCCTATTGTTCTACCCGAACCAGAGGGCCTCCTCAAATCAATTTGTTTGGCCGACATCAGGGTAGTTTGATGATTTATTTGCTGATACCAGTAGGCAGGGGGCAGAGCATAGCTATTGGCTAATGATAGCTATGCTTGAAAATGGTGAAAAAATTCATGAAAAATTGTTGAGATTGTTGGGAATTTGGCCAATAAGAAGGTGATTTATGGAATATTGGAGATGATTTTGAAAATTGACATATGTGGGTAGGGCTGTTATGCTTCCTATACTTGATGCGATTAATGCTCAGAAATCTGGCGTAGACTGCATAGTTATGGACTCTTCCTCTTGGGTCATATCTGGAACAAATCCAGCTTGATCCGACATCTCGGGCCTTTTTACATTAACGCGACTGTATTGCGTTGATGTAACATGCGATATTGAATGACGTCCAAACCGTCTGTTTCAGTTACTGCTCGTTTCTACTTCCAGATAACCTTATTCCTTTGAACGATTGGAGTGACGATGAACTCAATCAGTGAGACTTCCGCGGAGCCTGTTTACCGTTGGGTGATTGTTAGCGCATCTGCGCTTATGCTGGCACTTAGCATGGGTATGATAGTCAATGGAACTTCTGTCTTTTTCATTCCACTTTTTGATGAGTTTGGTTGGCAGCGTGGTGACGTCTCTTTGATAAACACCTCAGGCTTGGTCGGTCTGGCTATTGGCGGCATTTTTATGGGCCGAATTGCTGACAAAACACCGATTCGCTGGGTCATACTGTTTGGCGCGACAGTAATTGGGCTCTGTATGTTAGGTGCTTCACAAGCGGACGCCTTGTGGCAGTTTTACTTATTATTTTTTATCGCTGGGTTCTTGGGTGCCGCAGCGCTTTTTGCGCCCTTGATTGCTAATGTAGGCAGCTGGTTCAAAACGGGTGCTGGAGTGGCGCTTGGCATTGCCTCGGCAGGTCAGGCTCTGGGCCAGGGTGGCATGCCTTATGTGCTTGCGCTTTTAATCGGTGTTTTGGGCTGGCGCGATGCGTTAATGAGCGTTGGCATAACTATGCTTGTGTTGCTGATATCACTGGCAATGTTGATCCAGCAACCGCCAAAAACGGCAACGCAATCAGACGCTGCTAAAACAGACAATTCGTTGGTCGATGGCGGGGATTCTGTTTTAATTGGGCCCAATACAGTTTCGGTATGGCTGGGTGCAGCTGCGATTTTGTGTTGTATCACCATGGCTGTTCCTTTGATGCACCTTGTACCTTTGATGCAAGACCGGGGCTTTCCATTAGAAGATGCAGGTAGTGTGCTTTTAGTTATGCTTGTCGTCGCGATTGTGGGCCGTATCGCTTTCGGCAAACTGGCCGACCTGATCGGTGCTATTCCGACGTATTGGATTGCTTCTTGCTGGCAGACGATCTTAGTCTTTTTCTTCTTAGATATAGATACCCTCCAAGGGTATTACATTTTCGCTGTCATTTACGGCTTTGGTTATGCAGGTGTAATGACGGGTATTTTGGTTTGTGCGCGCGTCTTAACACCATTATCAAAACGGGCTTCTGTGCTTGGGATTGTCTTGTTCTTTGCATTTCTAGGCCATGGTATAGGTGGGTATCAGGGTGGGTTCTATTTTGATTTAACTGGAAATTACACACTAACTTATGCCAATGCTGCCTATGCTGGTATCGTAAACCTGATTTTAGTAGGAGCATTATACTTTACGACAAACCGCCGTCGCGTCATCCTAGCCCTTGCGACCTGAAGGCTGCCGCTAACAGCGATGATTACTGGGTCTAGGAACATCAATGTGACGTATTGATGTTAAAATGGCTTGGTTATCCGGACAAAGCCGTAGCCCTTATGAAGGAAATGGCCGAAGACGTAGAACTCTATTTTCAGCGCCTTTGCATCAACAACACCGACAACCAGCTATATTTCTACACCCTTATCCTAAGTAACGTTGCGCCAAAGGAACAACAAAACAGGACATGCACTCTTAAAAATCACCTAATCTACAACCGAAAAAATCCGTCGGTTTCAGAAAATAAATAACTATTTGCGATTAAATGTGGAATCTAACTTAAAGAGCCGTTTTCCAGGTACAGCTGCCCGCAAACGCTAGAAGCGCTCTCTTTATTGGTTGGTTATTGCGAGTCAGGCAGTCTTTTTCAGGGTTCGTCGCTTTTTAGCGAATTGTGAGGAGTAAAGCTTTTCAAACTGCTGGTTAGAACGTCCTCCCGTTAACCTTTGCAAACAATCTTCAGTCTTATGTACCTGCAGTAGCTGCCGGAACTAGCAGCATGAGGGGGTAAGGAGATTCGGGGACAGTACATTTATACATAACATTTCTGCTTAGCTGCTTCTTCATAAGGTGTCAGCTGTCTGCCCCCTCCACAACCTAGCCAACATTTCCTACACAGGAATCCTGAGCGGGGATTTAGGTGTCCATATAGGTGTCTATCAGCCCTGATATTCAGTACTATTCGGTAACACTTGGTATAAGGAGGTTATATACTTAAGATGCTGTAAATATTACTTAGTAGTATACAATATTACACACTATACGCTTTCCACGTCGCTGGAACTGATCTACCTTTCTACCGGACTAGAGTTAATTATCACTTAAACATCCAACGCATTTTGTCGTTCCCATTCTGAGAAGTGCTGCATATAAC
>CAJWZC010000156.1 GCA_913049915.1 uncultured Colwellia sp. | reverse complement strand
AGTGTGGGAGTTCCCATGTGAGAGTAGGACATTGCTAGACTTCTAATTTGTGCTGTGGCACATGAGAAGCCCGTTACAAAAGTAACGGGCTTTTGTTCAAGTTTTTATCTATTAAATTACTTATGAAGTAAGTAACATAATAAATAAAAGTTTTTGTTTAGCGACAATAGCGCTGTGGCCCCACCTGATCCCATTCCGAACTCAGAAGTGAAACGCAGTTGCGCCGATGGTAGTGTGGGAGTTCCCATGTGAGAGTAGGACATTGCTAGACTCCTAATTCCATCAACATTGTTGATGAAATGGCCCCGTGGAGGGGTTCCCGAGTGGCCAAAGGGATCAGACTGTAAATCTGACGGCTCAGCCTTCGGTGGTTCGAATCCACCTCCCTCCACCATATTCTCCTAGATAAAATTAAATACCAGCAACTTGCTGGTATTTTTTTTGCATTTTTTTCAGCCTTTCCAGTTCATTCATAGTCAAATCAAGTTTAGTCACCCTGAGTAATAAATTTTTTGCGTTATGTAGATCTTTGATCGGGTGTCTGTCTTGTTCATATGAAACTAACAAAACTTGAATTAAATTGAGTTTAATAGCAACATGCTTTGGAAATATTGTAGAAGCATCTTGTAATTTTCCGATAGCCGCACGATATTTCTTTTGAGCATACAAAGTCAGACCTAACTCAATATCTGCTTGCGCTTTATCTTTTAGATTAATGCTTGAGTATTTATTATTTTCATCTACTTTAGTTTCCACTGTCTCTTGACTGGCAACAAGCAGTTGTGCGGCAAGATTGTGTTTGTTTAGTCTCTTTAATGTTAATGAAATATTAATCAGTTTTTCTGGTGCTATATTACTTTGCTCTATGGCGAGTAATTTTTCACCTTTCAGAATTTCATCGTTGGCTAAATCATGATCCCTAGTAATCTCAAATAAACATGCACCGAGGAAGTGGGATTGAACTTTTATATCACTATCGTTGAAATCTCGTGTCATTTGCTTTAAAAAGGAAAAGGCTTTGATATTTACTTTTCTAGCATTGATCAATGACAAAGAAGGAGCATGCCCGATCAATGCTTGTACATATTTTATTGTATTATCAGCACAATGATGAATTGAATTATGTGCAAGCTTATAATTACTTTCGTAGGCCGCAGTTGCTTTATCAAAATGCTCATTATGAATGCAGAGGTTTGCATATTTCTTTAATCGTGTTAAAGATCGTGGGGATAATAGGAGGGCTTGCTCTAATATTTCCTCAGCTAAAATTTTATGAAATTGCTCTTCATAAGTTACTGAAAGCCAGTCATAACTAGATAAATAAAGTGGGAACTTACTAATTAATTGCTTAAATAACTTTTCAGCTTGATGTAATTTATTTTCATGTAAAGCTACTTTTCCTAAACCTATTGTTGCCCATTGGCAATTTGTAGAGTTTTGGTGCTCCAGATAAATAAACTTGGCTTCATCATACTGCTGTAATTCGAAATACTGTCTTGAAATAATGCCCAAGCACTCTGTTTTATATGGAGTATTTATTGACAAAGCGTGTTTACAACGATTAATCACAAGTTCAGCGTTATTGTCATCGAGCGCCTGATATATACGTGCCATCGCTTTCTTCTTATGTAAACAGGATTTTAAGCGCTTATCTAATTCATTTAATGAATAGGGTTTACATAAGTAGTGATCAGGTTTGTGTTCAAGTGCAGCCAGCACCATAGACTGAGAAACCTCTGCAGTTATTAATATTACAATACAGTGACGATTTATATATCTGTTTACTCTTAACTCTTCTAGTAGCTGTTGGCCATTCTTTTGATTATCCCCGAGGTCATAACCTAATAAAATAACATCATAATTCTTTTGCTGACAAATTGAAGCAACATCCTGGGCATAATGGGTACTATCAACTTGTTTAGTTGTTGAGCGCATAACGAATTGCTTGAGTATATCTTGCGAGGGCTTAATATTATCAACAATTAGGAAACGCATATTTTGATAGTTGGATTTTGTCATAACATCCTTAATGTCATATACGACTTCTGGTATAATTAACTAACTTTAACTCTTACTGGCTAATCGAATGACCTTTTCTTCTTTTTCTTTGAATTCAGCATTGCTAAAAGCAATAACCGAATCTGCTTATGATGAACCAACAGAAATACAAAAGCAAAGTATCCCTTTAATTCTAGCTAAACATGATGTTATGGCAAGAGCGCAAACAGGTACGGGAAAAACAGCTGCATTTGCATTACCAATACTGCAACAACTCGTATCAGAACAACCTTGCATACAGGAGTTGAAAGCACTAGTTTTAACACCAACACGGGAACTTGCACAGCAGGTATATAAAAGCTTTTGTCATTATGGACAATTTACCACACTTAGTATGGGAATTGCCTATGGTGGTGTAAGTACAAAGAAACAGATAAACGAAATAAAAGCGGGTGTTGATGTTTTGATTGCAACGCCAGGTAGGTTATTAGATCTTCTTCGTACTGAATCTGTAAGCTTAACGAAAATACAAACGTTAGTTTTTGATGAAGCTGACCGTATGTTAGATATGGGTTTTAAAGAAGAAATAGACCAGATCACTCAGTATCTACCAAAAGTTAAGCAAACGTTGCTGTTCTCTGCAACATTCGCTGATAATATTTATAATATGAGTAAATATATTTTAGTTGAACCTAAAATTGTAGAGATTGATGAAAAAAATAAAGCTGCGGATGATGTAGAGCAAATTGTCTATGGTGTTGATGCCGATCGCAAAAGGGAACTTACTTCGTTTTTAATCGGCTCAAAGAATTGGAAGCAAGTATTAGTTTTCACTCGGACAAAACAATGCGCTGATGAATTAGCCAAAGAAATGAGTAAAGATGGCGTTAAGTCAATAGCTATACATGGTGATAAATCCCAAGGGGCTCGTGAGAAGGCATTACACGAATTTAAAGAAGGAAAAGTGCGCGCATTAATAGCAACGGATGTCGCTGCGCGCGGTATTGATATAAAAGGTCTATCACATGTTATTAATTATGAGCTTCCTTACAATGCGGAAGATTATGTTCACCGTATAGGACGAACAGCTAGAGCAGGTAACTCAGGCTTGGCAGTGTCCCTAGTCAGTCCAGGAGAAGAATGGTTACTTACCGCGATAGAAGAATTACTTGATATCCAGCTATTACAGCAATGGTTACCAGGTTATGAACTGGATTTAACTAAAAGTGTCCATTCAAACAAAAAGCCAATAAATAAAAAAAATGCACGGAAGGACGCACTATCCATAGGAGATAAATCTAAAAAGCATAGACCCAACACTAGAAATAGAAGACGCTAGGCATATTGAAAATGGCTATGTGGTTCCTTTTTGAGCTACTTTGTTGTGTATAGTAATCGAATAGCAGCATTTATAATCGAACAAACAAAAGTAGCAAATTAGTGCTTGTGATAAAGCTAAAACTCTTTACAATGCGTCCTAGTTCCAAGAGGTTCACGCAAAATGAATCATCAAAGAACTGTTTTGATATGTTATCTCAGTGATTTATCGGTAAATAACATAAGTTAACCTGTACTTTTAAATGTTTCTCGAAATACGTTTGAAATAAACGTTGACATCAAAACTAGGAGGCGTATTATACGCATCCTGCTTCGGGGC
>CAJWZC010000155.1 GCA_913049915.1 uncultured Colwellia sp. | reverse complement strand
TGCTGGCGCTTCAAAATATGAGATTTGTAAAGGTTTTACAGTTGGCAGGACAATTTTTTATGAACCAACGAAACAGTGGATGCAACACAAAATAAGTGACCAAGAGTTGGTTGACTCTGTGGCCGGTAATTATATCGAATTAATTCAAGCTTGGAAAAAATACAGAGAGGAAAATAGCAAATGAAAACAATTAGGCTCACAATGGCGCAGGCCGTAGTTAAATATTTATCAGCACAGCATATCAAGATTGATGATGAAGTTCAGCCCATATTTGCTGGAGTTTTTGCAATCTTTGGACATGGCAATGTGGCCGGTATGGGACAGGCATTAGAAGAGCAGCAAAAGCATTTGCCAACATTCCGTGCGCACAGTGAACAAGGAATGGTTCATGCGGCTATAGCTTATGCCAAGGCCAACAAACGCCAGAGAATGATGGCTTGCACCAGCTCAATTGGACCTGGCGCTACCAATATGATCACTTCCGCAGCACTGGCCCATGTTAACAGACTGCCAGTTTTATTATTGCCGGGTGATTTTTTTGCCAGCCGAACTCCAGACCCTGTACTCCAGCAATTAGAGGATTTTTCAGATCCTACAATTAGTGTCAATGATTGCTTTAAGCCAGTGAGTCGATATTTTGATCGCATTATGAGACCCGAACAAATCATTAATAGTTTGCCTGTTGCAATGCAAACTCTATTAGATCCAGAAAACTGTGGCCCGGTAACCTTGTCCCTGCCCCAGGATGTTCAAGCAGAGGCGTTTGACTATCCCGAAGAGTTTTTTATTAAGCGTACCCATTCCATTCGTCAAATAGCACTTGATAATATGGAACTAACTCGCGCAGTTGAAGCGTTGTTACAATCTAAAAAACCTTTCATTGTTGCTGGTGGCGGTGTGCATTATGCAAAGGCGTGTGAGACATTGCAAAAATTTGCAGAAAAATATCAAATTCCAGTAGCAGAAACCCAAGCAGGGAAAGGTTCACTGGCATGGAATCACCCCTGCTATGTTGGTGCTATTGGAGTAACCGGCTCCAATGCAGCCAATAAACTGGCACAACAAGCCGATGTTGTATTGGCTATTGGCACAAGATTAAATGACTTTACTTCTGGCTCTAGAGCGCTATTTGCTAATAAAACACTATTACAGTTAAATGTTTCTCGTTTTGACGCCATAAAACACAATGCACTATCGTTATGGGGTGATGCTAAGCTGGGAATATTGCAATTGGATAAACACCTCTCAACTTGGAAAGCACCACAATCTTGGTTAACCTTAGGTCAAAAAGAAATTGCCAAGTGGAATAACTACTATGACCAAATTACCTCCATTAGTAATTCATCGAAAACAGAAGACATTTTGCCCACTGAAGCTCAGGTGTTGGGTGAAATAAAACGTCATGGCATAGCCAGTGACATTGTTCTTTGTGCTGCAGGAAGTTTGCCAAGTGAATTGCATAAATTGTGGCGAACAGAGCAGGCTGGAGGTTACCATGCTGAATACGGCTTTTCTTGCATGGGATACGAAATAGCTGGAGGATTGGGTGTTAAAATGGCCGAACCCAGCCGTGAAGTGATTGTGCTTGTTGGAGACGGCTCATATTTAATGCTGAACTCTGAATTGGCAACTAGCGTCATGCTAGGACATAAGATGATTGTGGTTGTTTTGGACAACCGAGGATTCTCTTGTATTAATCGTCTTCAAAATGCAACCGGCAATCGTTCGTTTAATAATTTATTGAAAGATTGTCAAAGTGTCGATGATGGTCATCCAGAAATTAATTTTGCGCTACACGCAAAAGCTCTAGGAGCTAACTCTGAACAAGTTAACAGCATACAAGAATTAGCACCAGCGCTTAGCCGCGCACGTTCATCATCAAAATCTTACCTTATAAGTTTAGTCACAGATTCTCATAAAATTAGCCCAGAAGGCGGTTGTTGGTGGGAGGTTGCAGTGCCAGAAGTATCCTCCAATGCAAACAGTGAAACGATTTATCAAGCATACATAAAAGCAAAAACAAAACAGCCCTACTAATAATGCAAAAAGAGGTATTACAGCCCATTCATGAGCAAGTTTTTTTTACCGAATCTGAAATTAACCTTGATGATTTGATGCAAACCTGTTCTCAGAAAACGCTCAAAGAAGAATACCCTTTAGCTGATTCGGTTGAAAATAATGTCGTAATTTATGATGCAAGAAATATAACTCCTCTTATCGATAACTCAAACCAAGAAAAGAGAGTAAAAACCGAGCTGAATCACATTTTAGAAAAAGGTCCAGGTGTTTTTGCTATTCGTAATCTATATGAAGAGAAAGTAATAGATCAGAGTAACGTTATTTTTGACAAGATTATTAAAAATGAAGCTACTAATAAAAACGATCATTTCGCTTCTGGTAGCAATACAAGGATATGGAACAGCTTTCAAAAGGTTGCCCTCGAAAACTCTGAAGCCTTTATCAGTTATTATGCTAACAACATCCTAAGAGTAGTTGCAGAGTCTTGGTGCGGCCCCAACCCTCAAATGACAGCACAAGTCAATGTAATTAAGCCAGGCAGTGAAATGCAAAAGCCCCATCGCGATTACCATTTGGGCTTTCAAGAAAATGAAGCTATTCAAGAGTATCCTATCTCAACTCACCGCATGTCTCAGCACTTAACTTTGCAGGCTGTAATTGCACACAGCGATATGCCACTTGAAAGTGGGCCTACTCTACTACTGCCTTATTCGCAACAGTATGAATTGGGATATTTAGCATGGAGAAACAAAGAATTTAAAGGTTTTTTTAGTAAAAATGCAGTTCAAGTTCCAATAAAGAAAGGTGATGGCATATTTTGTAATCCAGCTTTATTTCATGCAGCTGGTTCAAACAGTACAAATAACTTTAATCGAATCGCTAACCTTTTACAAATTTCATCGGTCTTTGGTAAGGCTATGGAGCGTATAGATTACAATAAAATTATAAAGAATATTTACCCAGCTTTACTAAAACATCAAAACAATAACACTCTTTCGAAAAGGCTGGTTGAGAATGTCCTTGTCTGCGCAACAGACGGATATCCCTTCCCAACAAACTTAGATTACGATACAAGTTCGTATTCTAGTCTTCATGGGCTTAGCATGTTTGAAGTAACACAACAAGCACTCCTAGACTCTCTTGATCTAGAAAATTTTAGCTTAAAACTTTCTGAACACCAGCGGATTAGGCTTTCTGATTGATTAATATTAACAATAATTTGGAGGATTGTAATGAGTGTAAAAATTGGTGTTAGCCCGATTTCATGGACTAACGATGACATGCCAGAATTGGGGCGAGATACTACAGTGGAGCATTGCTTGCAAGAGGGTAAACAAGCTGGCTTTAGTGGCTTTGAATTAGGAGGTAAATGGCCTCGAGAAAAATCAATCTTAGAGCCTCTATTTAATAAATATGAAATGGAGGTAGTCTCTAGCTGGTTCGATGGGAATTTACTAGTAGACAGTCTTGAAGATGAAATAAAAAGAATAACACCGCACATGCAACTTCTGAAAGATCTAGGGACAGAAGTTATCGTCTATTGCGAAATGGATGCTTGTGTTCAAGGTGAAATAACTGTGCCACTTTCACAACGTCCAGTTATTTCTGAAGATCAGTGGCAAGAGTGGACTATCAAACTTAACCAGTTGGCAAAATATACATTATCACATGGAATGCAACTGGCCTACCATCACCATATGGGGACAATAGTTCAAATCGAAGAGGAGGT
>CAJWZC010000154.1 GCA_913049915.1 uncultured Colwellia sp. | reverse complement strand
TGAAGAAAGCAGCAGCTTTTTTTAATATTTCATTATCCCTTTGCGCTTGTTTTAATTGCTTTTCCAATAATTGGTTCCGCTGTTGGTCAACGGTGATCGCATTAGAATTTTGAGGAGTATGACCAGATAATTCAGCCAAGTACTGCCTTTTCCGGTGAGCAATAGCTGATGCACAAGCACCTGATATTTCTTGAATTTGTTTGTTAGAATGATTTTCATCTACCATTAATTTGGCATACTCTAGCTTTTGACTAGCACTGAAACTAACTTTTGTTTTTCTGGTCATTTGAATACCTTTAGATTTAACTTATTTTAAGCTATAAATCCTTCCAGTTTCATTAAACCATTACATCGTGCGTTAGATAGTTTGATTAGTTCTATTACAGAAGAACTAGCTAATGGTGGTGAAGTAGCATTGGTTAGTTTGGGTACTTACAAAGTTAATGACCGTATGGCTAGAGCTGGTCGCAATCCTCAAACAGGTGAAGCGATCCAAATTGCTACGGCTAAAGTACCTGCTTTTAAAGCAGGTAAAGATGGGGTTAACAGTTAGTCATTTCGGATCACAGATGCCCAAATAAATTTAAGTTAGACTTTTTATGTCTAATATTGAGTAAGCAAAGTTTAATATAAGTAACTAACTCTATTGAAGGTCTTTAGTGATCTTATCTAAAAAGAAATACTAAAAATATAAACGTAATACAGTTTCAGCCACACAAGCCAAACGCTTACTATTTTCAACTTCAATACTCACTTCGTTCACCACTTCTATACTGCGCTTCATCGGCACTAAGTTAACTAACTTAATACTTGCTCTAACACGTGTTCCCGCTTTAACAGGATAAGGAAAACGTACTTGATTTAAACCAAAATTAATAACCATTTTTGCTTCTGGATAAGGGTTACTATCTAAATCAACTGAATTAGTTAATTTTGGAATTAATGATAAGGTTAAAAAACCATGTGCTATTGTCGCTTTAAAAGGTGATTCTTTAGCAGCACGTACAGGGTCGGTATGAATCCACTGTTTATCACCTGTAACCTCTGCAAATTGATCTATACATTCTTGGTCTACCAAGTACCATTCACCTAAGAAAGTTACAGTATCAATTTTTTCAAGCAGGCTTTTATATGTTTTTTCTGCTTCTGGTACTTGTATCAATACCTTCTCAGCTTTAGTCTCTTCCGTATCAACGGGACTAAATTGAGAGAACCAGGGGTTATTTAGCGTATTTCTAAAAGGCATGGTAACTTTATTATTAAATAGATCCGATAAGTTCTTAAACTTAGGCTCTAATTTAGCAATAAATTGATCATTCTGATGCTGTAAATTTATTTTTTTTTGTCTAATAAACTCTATAACTTTCATATAGCAGCCTTATCTAAATCCATTTCTGTGAGCATTTTGAATTAACGGTAGTATTAGTATTGTTCGTTAATGTAAATGCTATTACATATACTTGAAAACTATATTTTTATAGCTTTAATAAGTTTAATAGAAAGGCTTAAGCTAAATAGTTAAGCCTTTCTAAATGACTAAAGTTAATCCTCTTCATCTTCTACGCGTACACCCCAAACATCATGCTCATCTGCATGAATAATTTGTACCCACATTAGGTCACCTGGCTTAGCATCAAAATCATCAGACAAATAAACTTTACCATCAACTTCTGGTGCGTCCATATAAGAACGCCCTACAATGCCAAGACCATTCACTTCATCAACAAGAATGAGATATTCTTGGCCGATACGTGCTTGTAATTTGTCGGCACTAATTTTAGCTTGTACTTCCATGAAACGTTGTAAGCGTTCTTCCATTACTTCATCTGAAACATGATCAGGTAAAGCATTAGCGGTAGCACCTTCAACAGGTGAGTATTTGAAACAACCTACACGGTCTAATTGCGCTTCTTCTAAAAAGTTTAATAACTCTTCAAATTCTTCTTCAGTTTCACCCGGGAAACCAACAATAAATGTTGAACGAATAACTAACTCTGGACAAATTTCACGCCATTTAGCAATGCGCTCTAATACTCGGTCTGAGCTACCAGGACGTTTCATTAGTTTTAAAATGCGTTTATTGGCATGCTGAAATGGTATGTCTAAATACGGTAATATTTTACCTTCTGCCATTAATGGAATAATTTTATCTACGTGTGGATAAGGATACACATAATGTAGACGTATCCAAACGCCCTGCTTCGCTAATTCTTCACATAACTGCTGCATGTGAGTTTTAACTGGTATGCCATCCCAAAAATCAGTTTTATGTTTAACATCAACACCATATGCTGACGTATCTTGTGAAATAACCAACAATTCTTTAACGCCAGAATCAACCAAACGTTTAGCTTCACCTAACACATCACCAACAGGGCGAGAGTCTAAATCACCACGCATTGACGGGATAATACAGAAAGTACAACGATGATTACACCCTTCAGATATTTTTAAATAAGCATAATGCTTTGGCGTAAGTTTTATACCTTGAGGAGGAACCAAATCAATAAATGGGTTATGTACTGGCTTAGCAACATGTTTATGCACTTGAGTTAATACTTCATCGTAAGCATGCGGGCCTGTAACACCTAAAACATTTGGGTGAAGTTCAATGATTTCGTCTTTTTTAACACCTAAACAACCGGTAACTAATACCTTACCATTGGCTGCTAATGCTTCACCGATGGTATCTAAAGACTCTTGTACCGCAGAATCAATGAAACCACAGGTATTTACTATCACGAGTTCAGCATCATCATAGCTATTAGTTACGTCATAACCTTCAGTACGAAGTTGCGTAAGAATACGCTCTGAATCAACAAGATTCTTTGGGCAGCCGAGACTTACGAAGCCTATCTTTACAGCGCGATTTGAGTCTTGGCTTACATCAGCTGCCGTAACAACAGCTTGATGCTGCTCTTCAATCATTTTAGATGGAATGTCTAACGTGGTTGTTTGGCTTGCTGCTGAATTACTTGTGCTTGGGTCGAATTGTTCTACGGTCATATTGCGCTCTGCTGCTTTAACTGGCTCAAACCATAAGGTTAAAGCGTCATAAGTGATGATTTAACTGCCTTTAATGCTTACTTGGAGTAAATGCTAAGGCTGTTGTTTATATACAGGGGATTATACAGGAATGTGGACAGAGGATGAATAATTAGTTTTCATTCATCCTATAAAGTTGGAGTTTACCCAAAATGTTGTTTGTCTATAACAGCACCTGAGATCTCTTCGCTTTTTTTGTTAGTATAGTTTTCTTCTACCATTAACTTAGCATACTCTAGCTTTTGACTAGGACTGTAACTATTTTTTTATACTCATTTGAATACCTTTAATATTTCACTTTTTTTAAGCTATAAATCCTTCCAGTTTCATTAAAATATTAGCCTCTAAAACGCGGCCATCTCGCCCTCTATTTTAAAGGGCTTCAATATCTATTTTCTACTCGTAGATAGTTTAATTTTTTTAAAAATGATCCTCATTACTGTAGAAATCAAGTACCTTCATTGATAGGTATATATACCTATCACAGTTCAAGATATAGATTTTAATACCTGAAAATTGTCATTAATTCGTGTAGCTAAAATATCACCTATTGTGGGAAGTGTTTCGCTAAAGAACGCATCAATTTTATCTCTAAACTCTTTCGCTGTTGCAACGTATTTATTGTTTCTGACATGTTCATTCATCACTTTCCATAACCGCTCTATTGGATCCAAATTAGGACTATATGGCACAAGATAATGAAGG
>CAJWZC010000153.1 GCA_913049915.1 uncultured Colwellia sp. | reverse complement strand
CTATAAAACTAAATCCTCAATCAGCTGCACCTTGGATAGGTATAGCCAAACTACTTGATGCTAATAGTCAATTTGAAGAAGCTCGGCAATGTTTTATGCATGCTGTAGTGGCTGACCCAAAATATTTAATGGCACGTCAAATGTTAGCAGTAAGCCATCAAAAATTAGGTTATGTTGACGAATCAGAACGTGAATATAAGCAGGCGATTAAACTTAAACCAGATTCTGATATGAGTTATTTGGGATTAGGACAATTGTTTGAAGACTTAGGTAAACCAGAAAAAGCTGCAGATGCCTACCGTAAATCTAGTCAATACGCACCCGAAAAACAAGACGCACTGGCTAACCTACTTGGCTTAAGTAAGCATATTGATGTGTCAAAAGAAATTGAACAAGCCAAAATTATACTAAACACACTGGGCGATAGAGAAAAAGCATTAGTTGGTTATGGGTTAGGTAAGGCACACCAACAACAACAAGATTATGAAGCAGCGTTCACCACTTTTGATGTTGCAAACAAGGCCCGCAAAAACGCTTATGGAGTCTTTAACAGAGAAACCTTTGATAATCGTGTCGAGACAATGATAAAACTATTTTCTAGTGAATTTTTTAAAACCCGTAAAAGTTGGGGGAATCACTCTGAACGTCCAGTATTTATTGTTGGTTTACCTCGATCGGGCACAACATTAACCGAACAAATTTTAGCGTCTCACCCACATTGTTTCGGGGCTGGTGAATTAAACGTGCTTACCGATTTAGCCACTGGTACGCCAGATAGACTGGGGAATAATGATATCACATGGCCTAAAACTGCAGAGCATTTATCCCACCAACAAGTGCTTCAACTGGCACAAGATTACTTGGCAGATTCAGGTAAACGCGCTCCTGAGGCAATTGATAAAGTAGTAGATAAACAACCACTTAATTTTTGGCACTTGGGGCTAGTTGCTATGGCATTGCCAAATGCACGTATAGTGCATTGTACTCGAGATATAAGAGACTGTGGTTTATCAATTTTCACTCAAAATTTTAATGAAACACAAAGTTGGTCTACCGACCTTGATGACATTGCCTATTATTGGCAAGGCTATGAAAAGCTTATGGCACATTTCAAACAGGTGAGTGGCTTACAAATACTCGACGTTAACTACGAAGAAACGGTTTCTAATATAGAGCAGCAAAGTAAAACTTTACTCGACTTTGTTGGTTTAACTTGGGATGAGCAAGTGCTAAATTTTCACCAAAGTGATCGAGCAGTACAAACTCCTAGTCGATGGCAAGTTAGGCAGCCATTATATCAAACTTCTAAAGCACGATGGCGTAATTACGAAAAATATTTAGGTCCCTTAATAAAAGCGGTACAAGAAAAATGAACCAAATATTAAACGAACAATCAGTAAGCCTTCACTTTTATACTTGCTCTTTTTTATACCAACATAATAAGAATAATTCATAATGCTTCGTAAATGCTTCTTTTGGTCACATTTAGTGGTTGGTATCTGTACTGGCATCATTATTTTTATTATGTCGGCGACAGGTGTGCTTTTAACCTATGAAAAGCAAATCATCGACTGGGATGAGGCGAGATATAGTATTGTTGCTACTCAAGGAGAAAAGACGCTAACGACTGATCAAGTACTAAACATTGCCCGCGAAAAACATCCAGAAGAAAATCATATCTATATCCACTGGTTTAATGAAAAGAGTCGTGCGATCCCTATATGGGCTGGTAATCACCGTTATTTACTCTCTCCTTATTCCGGTAAAGTTCTGCAAACTGGAGAAAGTACTATTGTAGAGTTACTACATTTTATTACCGAACTCCATCGTTGGCTAGCTATGGAGCTCGAAGAAGACTCATTTGCTAAAGAAATCACAGCTTACAGTAACTTATTCTTTTTATTACTTATTGTAAGTGGTGCATATTTATGGATTCCAAGACGAATACGGTGGTCCTCAATAAAATCAAATTTATTACTTAAAAAGCATATTAAAAATATACATGCCAAATACTTTAATTGGCATCATGTCTTTGGTTTTTGGGCGTTACTTCCACTATTTGTTATTGTAGCGACTGCAACTCTTTTTCATTTTCAATGGGCTAATGAAATCATATATAGTGCTTATGGTGAGGAAACACCCGCGCCTCGTATTCGTCCTGAAACCGTGAAATTATTAGATGGTAAACAAAGCTATGACTATTTATTTACTGTTGCCAAACAACATGCTTTAGATAATAGTAATGAAGACTGGCATTCAATGTGGGTAGAATTTGGTCGAGAAAAAGGCAGTACCCGGTTTTATATTGATAGTAGTTTAGGAAATAACCATGCCAATGCTTATGCTTTATTTCTTGATAATGATACTGCTGATGTAGTGAAAGTTACACGAGGATCAGATTGGTCAGAGGCCTCCCAAGCTTGGGATGTTGCTCGATATCTTCATACTGGAGAATATTTTGGCGTTATTGGACAAACGATTGCTGGTTTGGCGTCTTTAGCTGGCTGTTTTTTAGTTTATACCGGATTTTTGCTTTCGTGGCGACGATTAGTCTCACCATATTTTCGCCGATTAGAGAAACCTAATGAGCTGAATGTGTTATCTAAAAAAGATGTTGTTTGAACTATAAAGCATCGATTGAATTGGCGTCAATAGCTAGGTTTAAGTTGTTATTGGTAGGAGTAAGCCTAGTTTGCCGTGATCACATTTTATGACAATATAGCCTTTAGATATTAACAACTCTGCTAATTACTCATTGATAAAGTGACTATCTCAATAACTAAAATATTGGTATCACTCATAACACTAAAACTTAAAAATAAAGAGTCTAAGTGTACCAACTTATGTGAAACGATTAACTATTGACTGGGGCTATAATTTGGATTGACCTTTGGCTTTGGGCCGAATTACCTGTACTTGGGTCGAATTGTTCTACGGTCATAGTGCGATCATCTGCTTTAACTGGCTCAAAGAGATAGATTAAAGCGTCATAAGTGGTGATTTAACTGCCTATATTACTTATTTAGTGTAAATAATAAGGCTATTTTTTAATGAGGGGATTATACAGAAATGTGAGTAGAGGATGAATAAATATTTTTAATCATCCTCTCCCAATACACTAGGTATAGTTCAATCGATTTCTTAAGTTTCTCAACCCAAAGTAACCTGTGCTTATTATTATTCAGTAGACATTCAATGAAACAATTATTCGTTTCAATAATCCAACAATAAACCTAAGCAAGTAACTCCTTAATCCTTAAACACGGGAATATATGCTTCATATTCGCCTGTATACCAGTACTTAATGATTTTTTCTGCTGGTTTCCCTCTAATAGACTGAGATATATTAGGGAATCCTTCGAGTGGCACCCCGTTGCTACTCTGCTGATTAGGCTCTGCATACAATGTATCAGTTAACCAGTATCCAGTAGTGGTAGTTGTGCCTAACATCTCAAACACTGTTTGATTGTCTATTGCTCTCAGCATTGCTTCTGTAAGGATTGCTTGAGCTGAGAAATCAGTTTGTATCTCATATTGTGTACATTCATAATAAACACCATCGAGCGTCCCTCCTGTACAGAATCCATCTTCCCACCATCCTTTTGATAAGTACCTTGTGTTACTTTGGCTGAAAAAGTTAAAGATAACTTTGGGAATAGTCGAACTTGTATTATGCCAGCAAGGTTGTCCATCAGTACTTTACAGTTTATTTTTAATTTTTAATTTTTAATTTTTAATTTTTAATTTTTAATTTTTAATTTTT
>CAJWZC010000152.1 GCA_913049915.1 uncultured Colwellia sp. | reverse complement strand
CCTTTAATCAATGAATTTGCTGAGTAATTAATATTGGTTCAACAGTTAAAGTAAAGGTGCGTTTGTGATCGATAAAAAGGGTATTATTTGAACCATACAAGCTGAAGTTGATTGTAAAAGTCGTATGTCTCCTGAAGATATTATTTTGGCGTTAGCAAAATTATATGGTAAATTTCCGTCACTTTTGATCATTTAAGGCAAGTGCAAGCTACTTTGAATGGTCAATCACTTTAAATCTCACCTTGTTCAATGATTATTAATGTGTATTCTACGTGGTGGTTTATTGTCATTGAGTTGTAAGCCATAGAATTTTAAGGCTTTGTGAGCCTTTAAATATTCACCAACACATATTATTATCATAATAATTATTGCTATATTGCTATATTGTTATTTATTTACATTAAAAGGGAAAGTTTAGATGATTAAAAGGACGTTAATCACACTGGTTGCCAGCACTTTATTGATTGCGTGTGAACCTTCATCAACGAAAAGTATCGACACAGTTATACCTGCAGCTAAATCTCAAATTATAGCTGATACCTTATATACCGGTGGTGATATTATTACCATGGCAGGCGATAAATTAGAATATGCGCAAGCTGTCGCTATAAAAGATGATAAAATTTTGTTTGTGGGTGATAAAGACAAGGCCTCTGCTTATCAAAATGAATCAACTAAGGTGGTTGACTTAGCCAACAAAACCATGATGCCTGGGTTTGTTGAACCGCATGTCCATCCGTCTATTGCGGCGATTATGTTGCCCAACGAAATCATTGCTCCATACGACTGGAATTTGCCAGATACAGTTAAAAAAGGCGTACAAAATCACGATGATTATATAAAGCGCATAACTGATTCTATTCAACAAAACGCACAACAAAACGAAATGTATTTTATTTGGGGTTATCACCAGTTATGGCACGGTGAACTTTCTCGAGACATGTTAAATAAAATATCGTCAGATAAACCCGTTGGTATTATTCATCGTTCATTTCATGAGATTTATTTGAATGATGCTGCAATCGCTAAGTTAGCCATTACTGAAAATGACTTTGCTGGTAACCCTCAAGTTGACTGGCAAAAAGGCCACTTTTATGAAGGTGGGTGGTTAGCGTTAGTACCTAAAATGGCCTCGGTTTTGCTTGAACCTAAGCGATACTTAAAAGGCTTAGGGATGATGAGCCAGTTGGTATTGCAAAACGGAATTACCACCATTGCTGAGCCTGGTTTTCCTAGCTCAGACTTTGACGGCGAATACCAGTTGCTCAAAACAGAAATGGCCAAAAACCCGCCTTACAGTGTTTACCTGATACCCAGTGGTACGCAATTATACTCCATGAAAGGCGGTAATGAGCAGGCCCTAGCCTTTACTAAGACCCTAGAAGCGAAATATAACACGGACAATATTAAGTTCTTACCTAAACAAATAAAATTGTTTGCTGATGGCGCTATATACTCGCAGTTAATGCAAATGCAAGGTGACTATACTGATGGTCATCACGGCGAGTGGATGACGCCATTAGACTTATTGCAACAACAGTTAACATTATACTGGAATGAAGGCTATAAAATTCATGTCCATGCCAATGGTGATTTAGGTATTCAACAAATTTTAGACTTTAATGCCGCCGATCAACAACTAATGCCCAGAGACGATCATCGCCTTACCTTACATCACATGGGATACTTCAGTGATATTCAAGCACAACAGATTGCTGACTTAGGTATTGATGCCTCGGTAAACCCTTATTATCTTTGGGCCTTGGCTGACAAATATGCAGAATTTGGTTTAGGTAAAGAGCGAGGAGAAAACTTAGTTAGGTTAAAGTCGTTAGTTGACAAAAATATTCCACTGTCGTTTCATTCTGATTTTTCTATGGCTCCAATGGAGCCTCTTACCTTAGCTTGGACTGCGGTTAATAGAGTAACTTCACAAGGCAGTGAATTTTCGCAAAATCAACGCATAAGTACATATGATGCGATGAAAGCTATTACTATAGATGCTGCTAGAGTGTTGAATTTAGAGCATCAAATTGGCTCTATCGAAAAAGATAAAACTGCCAATTTCACCCTGTTAGATGCAAATCCCTTTACTATTAATAAGATGAAAATAAAGGATATCAAGGTCCATAGTACTGTCTACAAAGGTAAGCAAACGTTAGTGCCTTGATAGATTTTTAATCATTGCTTAGCCCAAAATTTAAAGGAAAAAAATGAAAATTATTGTCTGGTTACTCTTGTTACTACTAAGTGTTAATGGTTATGCGGATAAAGTTGATCCCTCTGATTTAACACGGCTATACACCACCGCATCGGTTTTTATTAATAATAATTCTAATATTAAAATTGCCGGTTCTTTATCTGGTGCATACAGCGAAACCAACCAGTATATGGCGTTATTTGAATATGAGATGGGCAATGCCGATAAAGAAGGTGAATTTAGTGCCTACTACATCAGTGCCAGAGCGCAATATTTTCAAGTGTTATCAACGGGTATAGAAAATATGCCTAAAGCCGGCGTCTCTTTAGATTACATCGATAATGATATTGGTGTAAAAATGATTGCAGTGGGTCTGTTAGGTTTAGTAAATCCTAAGTGGACTGGCGGCTTCATGGTGTTTCCTAACATTTCCTATAACCAAGGTGAAATCTTAGACATAGACGTTGACGGTATGTCTGCCAATTTGTTTATTTCAAGAAAACTCAATAAAAACGGTACGTTTATACAATTTTGGCCAGAGTATACAAATGTCTCGGGTGGTGGTAAAACTTCTGAAAGTTTAAATTGGAATTTCTCTTTTGGTACGCCTGTAACAGCAGATAACTCAGGCTGGTTTAATTGTAAATTTACTCATGGCGAATCCAGCCTAAGTGATAATATTGTTACCTTTGATGTACCAAAAAGTACCAGTATTTACTTGGGTTATAAAAAATATTTCTAAACAAATTACCAATCGACTTCCATTTAGGAAAGAGAAACTTCTTGCCCTGAACTTTTATTAGGCCACCCATAACTTTATTAGGCCACCCATAATAACTTAGTTTTATTCCCATCATTAAACTAGACTTAATTTACCTTGATTAAGTCTGGTGATTTTTATGCCTAAGCCTCGTTCACAACAGATCAGTTTATTAGACACGCCCTTTTATCACATTTGCAGTCGCACGGTGCGAAAGGCGTTTTTGTGTGGGGTAGATAAAGAAACAGGTATTAGTTATGAGCATAGGCGTTCATGGATTGAAAAACGTATTTTTCAACTGGCTCAAGTGTTTGCTATCGACATTTGCGCGCATGCCGTGATGCATAATCACTTACATATTGTATTACATATTGTATTACATGTTGATAGTGAACAAGTGAAAAGCTGGTCAATAGCAGAGGTTCTTCAGCATTGGCATCAGTTGTTCAAGGGCACATTGTTGACACAAAAATATCAAAATAAACAGCCTCTTGATAATTTTCAGCTAGCAATGGTTGAAAGTAGTGCTGACATTTATAAAAAGCGACTCATCGATATCAGTTGGTTTATGCGCTCGCTTAATGAGCCCATAGCCAGACAAGCCAATCGAGAAGATAACTGTACAGGACACTTCTGGGAAGGGCGTTTTAAATCTCAGGCACTGCTAGATGAAGGGGCAATATTGTCGTGTATGGCGTATGTTGATTTAAATCCTGTTCGGGCAGCTATTGCACCTACACCTGAGCAGTCTAACTTCACCAGTATTCAATTACGCATAAAATCAGCGATAAAAGGTGAGCAACCGCCAGCGTTAATGCCCTTTACAGGTAATGAACACCAACAAAAGCAAAGCGGTATTAGATTTAGCTTAAAAGACTATTTAACCCTTGCGGATGAAACAGGCCGACT
>CAJWZC010000151.1 GCA_913049915.1 uncultured Colwellia sp. | reverse complement strand
GTAAAACAGATGTTTTTATGCCCAAAACGTCCGATTATTGACCGCTTTTTTTTTCAAGTCCCTATTCTTGGTAACTAATGAAACTACTAATATTTTCTAAATCAACTTTAGACGATACTGCGATGTTAGCTCGTGATAATTGCGCTATGTTAAATCAACAATAGGTTATTACGCAACGTATGGTAGTGTACACAAGAATAACGTAGCGAATAGAAAAGGATAAGTGACTTAATCTGACTTTAATTTAATGACTCGATATCACCAAAAGTAAACCTTGTACACTTCAACACTTAACTTCATAGCGCCATTTAGGGTAAAATAATATTCTTATTTATATTTTACTAAAATAATTAAAGGTCTTCGCGTGACAGAAAAACATCTTATTTGGGACTTACCCTTACGCATTTTTCATTGGAGCTTTGCTGTTACTATTCTAGCGAGTTGGTATACTGCGGAACAAGGCGCTGATCTCGTTGAAATACACATAAAACTAGGATTTTTTGCCCTTTTTTTAATCGTATTTCGACTGTTATGGGGCTTAATCGGTCCTAAACATTCACGATTCTCTCAATTTGTGCCCTCGCCAAAAACGCTATTATCCTATTTACGAAAATCACAGTCCGATAAAGCAATACCAGGTCATAACCCATTAGGTGCCATGATGGTTATTTTAATGATCTTACTTATATCTGTGCAGGCAGTTAGCGGCTTATTTATCAATGATGATGTATTTTCTTCTGGACCCTATTACGGCAGTATAAGTAACGAGTTGGAGAAGGTAATGCGCTTTTTACACCACAATACCTTTGATTTTATGATTGCAGCAATTGGCTTACACCTTGCGGCGGTAGCTTATTACTGGCGAGTAAAAAAACAAAACTTAGTTCTACCTATGATAACAGGGAAAAAAACTGCGAAGCAAGTTGACGCTGTTGATGCTATACCCCATTCAAAGATAATTCTTGCTTGCCTAGTGGCGACTTTTTGTGTCGGTTTTGTTTATTGGTTAGTTGTGATGAATGCGCCAGTAATTGAAGAGTTTTACTATTAGTAACGTTAAAACATGTTAGCGTTTACCTATTAAAATAATGACTCTTGCGTATATAGTCATCATTAAGCGCTTGAGTAGCGTCACTTCACGCTTGCTGTGACTGATAATAGAAACCTATTATTCATCACAGCGCCTTCAATTAAAATAGTTAACACTCCAAACATATTTTAAAAGTAGTGCCTATATTCAAGCTTAAACTCTTGAAAACTATTGTTATCATGCATATTACTTTCAATATGATGAAAGTCAGCAGATAAGCGTAAACTGTCATTGTTGCTAAGTATTATACTTTGCTGAAAGCTCACTCGACTTCGCTGGGTTTGATCGAACAAAAATTGATAGTGTTCTGCATCAACTAATAATGTGCTTTTTGGCCAGTAATATAAAAAACCTGCATGTGCTCCTGGCGCTATTGCTGCATAAGTATCAAGTTTACGATTAAACTCTAATCTACCGGTAGCTAATAGAAATATATAACTATTATCATTTGGCTGGTAACTTACACCGCGACCACCAGAGCTTTGTGTTACAAGTACTTCCTTATTCAAAGTCCATTGTTGTTCAATACTGATATTAGCTTTCCAAGACCATGGAGAAAAATAACTGTTCCTTGCGGATAAAGAAACGATATCAAGTAATTCAGCCTTTTCTAGTTTTATCTTTCCTCCTTCATAAGCCCTAAGCGAAAGATTAATCATATTCAATGACATACCGTTATAATAACCAGCCATGGGGTCTAATAAATCGTGATAGCTACCTCGGTATTTAATTTCAGCAAAGGTTGTATCTAAATTTTGTCCTAGGCTAAAGCCAAGCATAGATGTTTTATGACCTAGATCCGGTCTCTGCGGTTGTTTAATAGGAATAGTTAATTTTATAGGGTTTTCATTAAGTCGTCTAAGTAATAAGAAGCTTCTGCGTGTTGTCTCTTTTGGTCGACCATTGAATGTATTTTGATACCGTAAATATCGGTAGGCACTATCTACAATTAATTGTTGTTGTGTACTCGTTAGTTTAATAAAACTCTTTTGCTCTAACACAGCAATGTCTCTAGCTAATGCAAGTACTAAGTCATTTTCTTCTTCATTTAACATGGTGAGCTGTGCTTCTAGCTCTGTTAAAATTGATGGTCTATAGTGTGTCTTCGCGATTAAATCAGCGTATTGCACTACTCTTACGGTATCTAATGGTATTGCCGTAACTGGAAAGTTATTAGCTAGATATAAGCCAGGTCTGGCTACGTCAAGTAACTCAAGTAAACGAAATGAACAGTTTTCGTCAAAGAAGTAATACTCAAAGCTAATACCTTGCAACTCCCAAATATGAGCTAGCATGGTATTAATTTCTTCTTTCGTTAAATTTAATTTATATTCCCACAGATCACGATTTTCTAGACGACTGTACTCTTTGATTTTTTCAAAGTATGGATTAGCTGCAAAATGCCCAGGATAACCACCAGTTAAACCTCTTGCCGCATATAAAAAACCACCATCACCTTGGGGTACTGTAGCGCCAAAATTTAAAGCATAAGAAAGGTATGTAGAGTCCTGATCAACACTTTCTGGATCAAAACGAAGAAAAGTATGACCGTACATAGATGAAGGACTATTTAATTGCGCTGCAGCAAAAACTAAAACAACACTTTGCGTATTGAGATTGCTACGCCAGTCTAAGTATTCTTGACAAAAGTAAGGTTTAATACTTTTATGTAGCCCTTTAATATTATTAAATAAAAATAAGGTTCTTGCTGGAAATTTACACTGTGTTTCAGGTGCAGTCTTGAGGGCTGATATTGTCGCTAACAATTCATTTAAAGGGCTTTTCGCCCCATCAGTCGCTAAAAAGAAATTAGCATCATCAACATAACTCTCTAACGCGGTATCCTTAGATTGCATGTTTATATGTAATAGCGCCCGCCATTGTTCCGAGTCAGCTAACTGAATGATCTGTTTGTATTGTTGGGCATTAGATTGCAAAGGGAGTAAAAAAATACATAGAATTAATAGAACGACTGCTTTGAATTTCATAGGTTATATAATAAGGCTAGCGTAACAATAAATTGATTTAACGAAAGAAAATAGCAGAGAATACATGTGATTAAAAAAGGCTACCTAAAGTAGCCTTTTATCATCAATAGCGATTAATACTAAACAGCATATTTAACTAAAGTTGTATCGTTTTTCATTAAAGAAAACATAGAACTTACTACATGTTCTGTCGTCGCTTCTTCTGACGGGAATAATGTATTAAAGTTATTATGTAGTGTTGATTTGAATAATGCACGGTCAGCTTCTGACACACCTAAAGAAACTGCAACAGCCGTTATTGCTTCACCGTCACCACGAGCCACATCTTCACTAAATTCATCCATAATCATACTAACATCGATAATTTCCTTACCACCGTAAGTCAATGTACCTGTAGTTGAACAACCATTAGTACCAAATGTCATACCAAAAGTGTTATTACCCGTTGAGGTGTTAGTCGTTGCAGCAAGAACATGGCTAGGTGTGCCCGATTGTCCAGCAAAAAGCATATTACCCCAGCCACATGATTGGCTACCAGGTGCATCTGCTAATACTGAAGTTGAGAATAATAAAGTTGATGCTATTAATAGTTTTTTCATAATAAATCCCTATAAAACTTTGTTAAATAATAATTATTTTAAAAGAAATTTAATTGTAATATATATACTTAAAACATTCTAGAGACTAATTTAATATATTTCTTAGAATATTATTATTCAGAAATAAAACTAACGTTATTAAATGATATAAATAGCACACATAAAAAAGCCCTAATAATATCTATAGGGCTTTCACATAACGAATACGATTAGGAATTAATCTTTTTTAAAGTGATCATGACAA
>CAJWZC010000150.1 GCA_913049915.1 uncultured Colwellia sp. | reverse complement strand
GACCATTGCCACTAAAGGTGATGACAAGGTATTAGAGCAGATTGTTAAACAAGTAAATAAGCTTATTGATGTGATTAAAATCATCGACATCACTGATAGACAGCATATAGAACGTGAATTATTATTAGTCAAAGTTGCTGCTATGACTGATAAAACACGTACTGAAGTAAAACGCATAACCGATATATTTCGCGGTAATATTATCGATATTGGTAAACAAGTTTATACCGTTCAACTTACTGGTGACGCTGAAAAGCTTAATGCTTTTATTAATGCCCTACAACACGAGACTGAAATTATTGAGTCAGCTCGTTCAGGTTGTGTTGGTATGGCTCGTGGTGATAAAGCATTACGCGTTTAATATAACGATAAAGTAAGAAAAGAAGCTTGATGCCTCTTTTTTTTACTTCTCTTAAATTGAACTATCTCGACTATTTATACTAAAACCCTAAATCGGAAAGCTAAATAATAAACGAAAAGCACTGAAGTTTTTACTATACCGATAACTTAACCCTAATCTTTCAATACCAGCCCAAGAATAACCAATAGTCTCAGTAAAATGCAAGGTAAAGCCGAATTCGACACTGTTGGTCAAGGTCACATTTTTTTCTTCAAAACTTTTAGCACTTAACGTTAAAAAATCAACCTCACTAAAGTACCAAAAAGCCATTGCAAAAACCCTTGGCTGAAATTGATAACCAAACACTTGATATTGTAATGGTAATCCAACATCTATACCCGTTTGTAACGCTGCATAAGAATCTTTAGCATCATAGCCATTGCCATCATAACGCGCGTAGTAAATTCTATTAGCCCAAATAGCGTCATAATTTTTTATATCAAAATTATAGAGTGCAGATACACCTGACGAATGAATATTAATACCTTTATTTGTCGTTAGATTTCGGCCATAACCCATATCAATATAACTCTCTATAAGCCAATCATTGTTATATTGATAGTTAAAAGCAATACCCGGCGTAAAGGTAACCGTCCCAACTTCATCAGGAAAATTAAGGTTAGGCAAATCAGCCAAACCAAAATCAAAAAAACCTAACGATACAGGTAAACGTAAACCATAACTTGTATTATCTTTCTGTCCTATTTTGTATGAAAAAGGCATACTCACCAAGCTCGCATGCTGCCCGGTAGTCTTATAAATACCACTACCTAGATAATTAGCATAAGCATAATGTACCGGTTCAATTTTTTCGGCCTTTACAGAGATAACTATAAGACTAGGCAGCATAAATATACTTACTATTACTATGGCAACTAACTGTTTATTCATTAAATATGCCTATGTGTTTTTATATAACATTAACAGATTTAGCAAAAAAAAAGCCAGTGGTAAGTTTAAATAACTCATCACTGACTTTCTTTAATAAATTACTGTGTATGCTACAAATAAATTTATTGCAATTATTACTAGTTTTTATTTACGTTACTGACTAATTTTAGCCCAAGTATCTCGTAAACCAACCGTGCGGTTGAAAATTAATGCATCCGACTCTTGAATATCATTATCTAAACAGAAATAGCCTTGGCGTTCAAATTGATAGGCGCATTCAGGTTTTGCCTCTGCTAGTGACGGTTCAACTTTAGCACCAGTAATAGTCACTAAAGACTCAGAATTAATAACTAAATTAAAATCTTCTTCTGCTGCTGGGTTTGGTACCGTAAATAATCGGTCATATAAACGTATTGTCGCATCAAGTGATTTAGTGGCATCAACCCAATGAATTACACCTTTAGGTTTAGTACCATCCGTTGGATTTTTACCTAATGTATCTTTATCGTAAGTACAATAAACCGTAGTAACATTACCTGCTTCATCTTTATCACAGCGTGTTGCTGTAACAACATAGGCCCCACGTAAACGTACTGCTTTATCGATGACTAAACGTTTATATTTCTTATTAGCTTCTTCTTTAAAGTCTTCCACTTCAATATAAAGCGTTTTAGAAAATGGCACAATACGTGTCCCTTGCTCGTCATCACTCGGGTGATTCTTAACAATAAGATCTTCACTTTTATCTTGTGGGTAATTTTCAATCACTAATTTAATCGGATCTAAAACAGCCATTGCTCTTGGCGCATTATCATTTAAATCTTCACGGATACACGCTTCTAAAACACTAATCTCAATAGTGTTTTCCATTTTAGTTACGCCGATTCGCTTAGCAAAATCTCGCATTGACGCAGGTGTGTAGCCTCGACGACGAAAAGCGGCAATCGTTGGCATACGAGGGTCATCCCAGCTATCAACTAACTTTTCTTCTACCAAGGTATTTAGCTTACGCTTACTCATCAAGGTGTATTCAAGGTTTAAACGAGAAAACTCATACTGATGTGGGGTACTTGGAACTGAAACATTTTCAATTACCCAGTCATATAAACGTCGGTTATCTTGAAACTCTAACGTACAAAGAGAGTGAGTAATACCTTCTAACGCATCAGATAAACAATGGGTAAAGTCATACATTGGATAAATGCACCACTTATCACCCGTTTGATGGTGATGAGCAAAACGTACACGATAAATAATAGGATCACGCAAGCACATAAAGCTTGAAGTCATATCAATTTTCGCGCGTAAAGAACAAACACCTTCTTCAAACTCACCATTTTTCATTTTAGCAAATAAATCTAAATTTTCTTCTACCGAGGTATCGCGATAAGGGCTATTTTTACCTGGCTTATTCAAAGTACCACGATATTCACGTGTTTCATCGCTATTTAATAAACAAACATACGCTAAACCTTTTTCAATAAGTTCTAACGCAAAACCATATAACTGGTCAAAGTAATTAGAGGAGTAATTAATCTCTCCTGCCCACTCAAAGCCTAACCACTTTACATCTTTTTGGATCGCATTAACGTAATCGATGTCTTCTTTTTCAGGATTAGTATCATCAAAACGTAGGTTACATAAACCGTTATAATCTTGAGCAATACCAAAACTCAAACAAATAGCTTTGGCATGACCAATATGTAAAAAACCATTGGGTTCTGGTGGGAAACGTGTTTGTACACTGGTGTGCTTACCGCTGGCTAAATCTGCATCAATGATATTACGAATAAAGTTTGTTGGGCGGTTTTCGGTATCCGACATAAAAATAAACCTCTGAAAAGAACTTAATACACACCGATTAATTTATGGTTCCGGTGAGTATAAATAGGGTATAAAGTGCTATTTACGCACAAAGATATCGGCATTATAGCAAGTGTTTACGGGGGAGAATAGCGTTAGATAAGAGTAAATTACTTAATAATGAAAGTCGCTAAATATTCACTTAATACTCACTATACATAGCTAAATCATAGCTAGATAGTGTCTCAAAATATCTGTCAGTTATATTATCATTTAAACTAATAGCCATCGCTAGTGGTAGTGGTAGTGATGTTATGACTAAGCTTTATTACTAAAGTATAGGCAAAATCATAAAGATGATAATAATAATCGATAACAGATTAATAAGTAATAAAAAACTTTATAATCCAGAGGCAAGTTCCTGATATTGTAAACGGATCTGTTTAACTCAATTATCTTGGCGTTTAACTATGCTTAAAATCCCGAGATGAAATTATCTATTTTGTCTGAGTTATGGTCAACAGCAAAGTATCATAGCCGTTTGGACCAAATAGTTGAATCGGATCATCTACAAAAATAGCGAAAAAAGCGTTACTCACTTAATGTTTGATGACGCTCATCTTTCCTTAACACACCTACTCCTTCAAATGTTTCAAATACCGATTTTTTATTAGCGTCATCACGATATAGAGTTGATAGCTCGTCTAAATTATATAGCAGCGAAGAAAAATTCAAGATATTTGAACGACACTATTTTTAGTGTATTTAAACGTTTCTTGCGCTGAGTTTTTATAACTTAAATTAAGCTCATTTGCTCTGACTAATATAGCAAGGACAAATAATACCCATCGTTCACATGGTTTGTATAATAAAGATTTAGCGTATAAAGTGTTTTATGATAAATAAAAATAATTAAAATAAGCACACTAATAGAGTCTTGGATTCAAATAGTAAGTGCATAACTTGAATAGGTAGAGAAAACAGTCAG
>CAJWZC010000149.1 GCA_913049915.1 uncultured Colwellia sp. | reverse complement strand
GAATGAGTTAAAATCTAATATAATTTTATTATTCAGTTAATCGCTTGTAGCTTAGCGCATTAGTTTTTTGGGGCTTAATCTAATATATTATTACGAGCATGCTGGATGAGTTCTACGAGAGAGTTCCATTCATCCAGAAGTAGTTTATATTCTTCAACCTCCTTTGGAGTAGCGGTCTCATTCACTACTTTTTCAGCTAATTTTTCTAACCGATTAAGGCTGTTATCTTCCATGTAAATTGTCCTTGTTTATCCATAAGATTAATATAGAACACTATAAACCTTTGCAATACTGCCTATCTGGCACTAAATAATACTTGATATTGCTCTCAGATAGAATTTTTTTAAAAGATTACAATACTATTATTAAAAGAATATTGAGCAGCTCAAAAAACTAGCAGTTGAGATGTCAGCTTCCGTAGTAAAAGGCATGTTTAGTGCCATTTAATTAGTATCTAAAGTTCTTCCTATCAGCATTATTAGCACTCTCATTATATTCGTCAGGTATCGTATAAATAGTTTTATTTAAACGTTACTGAAGTTCAAAATACCTTTTATGGCAATGGCAATGGCTATTACTATTCCAGCTAAATGATTTTTTAATTAACTGACTATTTTATCTTGTTTTATTTATCTGAGTACTGTTATTTAAGGCGTTAGCGTTTTTTCTCTTGCTGGCAATGTTGGAATATTGACAAACTATTATGATCCTCAAGTAGCTAACACTATTGAGTTTAATACATATTTACTAGGATATCTTATTTGTTATCAAGGTAAGCATGTCGCTGCGTCATTTCTATTAGCCAATAATCGTCGTTTTGTGCTTAAGATGAGTATTTAGACTTATTTATAAATTACGCTTACTTAATTGGCGTCATAGCTATCAAATTTATTAAACTTGATAATTGAAGTAAGCTCTTCACCATAAAGGCTACCTTTTTCAGAGTAATGGTCTAATTTAGTTACTAGGACAAAAGGGTCGTTTGTTGTCATTCTCGCTTTTCTAAACTCAACGAAAGCGCTGCTACGAGCTAAAGTTCGATAATAATCAAAGACAGAATCTTCAATAGAAGCGTATTTTTTTACCCAAATAGTTTTGTCGCCGCGTTTTTGAAGTGCTGCAACTCTCGGTTCATCTTCATCAAAAGACCAAACACCAAAAATATTATAAGCTACTCTAAAAAAACGAGACGTGGCCCAAGAGCTTTCCATTGCGGCTTGTGCGAGAGCAATACTTTTAGGATGTGGCTTAAGTGCCATTAGTAGTTCGGCATCAGAAGTCGCTTTATATTCATCTTTTAACCTATCAATATCAGCATTACTCTCTCCGGCATCAAGGGTGGCTTTAACGGTTTCATATCGGGTCATTAACTGAGCATAAACAGTCTTAACAGCAGGAACAATTAACGCTTTAAATCGGGATTTTTTCTCTTGTACTGTCATTTTAGGAAGTTCAGCTTCCTTTTGAGTGACAGTATAAATAACCGAGGTAATAATCATAAGTAAAAAAATTACTATAATGGTTTTTATTTTATTTGAAAGTAGTTGCACTGAGGGGGGTCCGAAATATTTATTAAAAGGCGTTATTGATAATAATTGTAAGGGATATCAGCTATAAAACAAAAATTATATAACGGTTACCATTAAATATATATTTTTCATAGTACTGGAGAAATATTAATCACAGCAATGATGAAGCGTTTCTTTGATTGGGTAATAGCGAGTTATTGATAACAATGTCGCCTTTAAGTATTTTAACCCGCACAATTAGGTAACAACTTAATGATCTTGGTATCAAGCTCATAAAATTTACTTTCGTCTGAACAGTTTAGCCATAAGCATTATTAAAGCTATCCACGCCAGCTTACGCACAGAATTGCTTTTATATGGAGTTGTTATTACCTCAACTGTTAAATTTTACATAGCGAATTATCTAACTAGCTTCTTTAAGCGGTTGTTGGTTTTTAACATAACCAAGTTCAATGGAGATTGATTTACCCGCTTTGATTAAGTCTTTAATCCATACATCTTTACGACGCGCAATCGGGGCGGATACCGATAATCCAGCGACAACTTCACCGTATCTGTCATATAACAGTACGCCAATACAACCTACGCCGATCTCGGCTTCTTCGTTGTCATAGGCAAAGCCTTGTTCGACACAGCCCATACATTCACGCTCTAAGCTTTCGACCTCTGAAAATGTTTTACGGGTATAGGTTGGTAAGTTTGTCCGATGAGCATAACCTTCAATGCCTTCATGGCCTTCCATGCCTAACATCATTTTACCCACGCCAGTGACGTGTAATGGCGCACGGCTACCAATAATTTGTTGAACATGCATCATTCTATTAGGGATGGCTTTTTCGACGTAAATAACTACATCGCCTTCACGTGCGGTAAGGTTAATGGTTTCACCAAATTTATCACGCAGCTTTTCCATGTAAGGAATGGCCACTTTACGAAAATCGATATTTTGATACTGATAATTACTGAGTCTAATGAGTCGACCACTTAACTGGTACTTACCTGAATTGTCACGGTCGACAAAATGATTATCAATAAGCGAGTGTAATATACGAAAAGCCGTAGAGGGCGCCAAACTAGTATCTG
This sequence comes from uncultured Colwellia sp., assembly GCA_913049915.1. Taxonomy (GTDB): domain Bacteria; phylum Pseudomonadota; class Gammaproteobacteria; order Enterobacterales; family Alteromonadaceae; genus Colwellia. Next base: position 1,543 of record CAJWZC010000149.1, on the reverse strand, counting down.
CACTAAGGGCTTTTAATGTTACCGGCATGGTATAGCGTGATATCGCATCGAGTAACATCGCTACTCTATCGATCACTTGAATTTTAGATTCTGGTTTTTCTCTTTTCATAAAATCTCTACTCAATGACTTAGTCGTGGAATATATTTCTTGACTCAAGTGTCAACTTTGTTCTTTTAATATAGAACTAAACACCACAGAACACCATCACTAAATTGACATTCAATGATTTCATATCGTGGAACTCATAATTTTTTATTATGCTTGTGATGGTAACGGCTATTAATTTCATGGCTTATATTTTTTCACTTGGTGAAAAAATATCGTTATCTCATATAGTAAAATTCAACTAGATTGTTCCATAATATTGTTCTATCTAGAGTGATTTTAACGTTTATATGGCGTAACAACGCATAAAATCAGTACAATTTAGTGTCAATCTAATGATGTACCTTAGCTAGTAAAAAGGTTAGTAAATGATAATTTTATTAAATAGCTATAGGTAATGAAGTTTGTATGTAGTTAGCCCGATACATAAATAGTTACTTTGTTGGCCTTGCACTCTTTTTTAGCGAAGCTATAGTGTTTTGGTGACTATTTATTAGATAGTGGTAGAATATTAAATAGTAGTACTTAGAGACGCGAGCTTTGATGTTATTGTAAAAATTATTAGATTATACGCACAAAGCTGGCGTGATAATTATCATGCAATACGTGCTGCTGATTATCTACATGATAAGGTTTTTACTGAAAGATAATCTATGAGGACAACGCAATTAAGACTGCTTATTAGTATACTTTTTGTGATAATAAGGTAAAAGAGTTTATTTATAGCTTGGGTTCACCTGAAAACGTAGTGAAGGGTTTAGTTAATAATATTATTGAGAACGTGTCATGAAAGAATCGATAGATGAAATAAAAAATGAGTTGAAAGCTAAGTTATTGTATTGGAATAACCTGAAAAGTAGAAAAATAAAAGCGGCAGTTATCCTTTTATTTCTTGGTGTTATTGTACTAAAAATATTCACCACAGTATTAACTTTTGATTGGGTTAGTGGTTTATTTAAGTAAAAATCACAATAGCTATCTATTTAGGGGTATTGGAGATGGCTAAGTAGATCAAGTTAGGCTAAGTTTAGTATCAATATATTAATCATTTACGAACCTTTGATATGCTAACTCGATTTAGTTTATTTTCCTTCTTTCTAGCGTCATATAGTGCTTTAGCTGAACCAACTAAACTGTTGGTTATTTATCATGATGCCGATTACTCATTAAATCAGTTATCGGCTAAAGCGATGAAAATGGGATTACTTACCGCATTTGATGAAGTAGACAATAAAATACAAGGTTTTAGCTTAGAATTAAAAGAGAAAAATCATCGAGGCAATATTAAACGTAGTTTGTTAAGTATGAAAGATTTTCTTAAAGATGAAAGAGCATTATTTATTCTTGGTGGCTTGCATTCTCCTCCGTATATAAAAAATCGTACCTTTATTAATGAAAATCAAATTCCTCTTTTAGTGCCTTGGGCGGCAGGTGGGC
>CAJWZC010000148.1 GCA_913049915.1 uncultured Colwellia sp. | reverse complement strand
GTTTTTCTTCATCAAATTTATGAGGTACACCTTTAGGGTACTTGTAGCTAAAATTCTGATGATGGAGCCACTTATTGAAATCTGAAATAGAAAAACGGATCTCATGAATTTTCCATATGTACTCAATTATTTCGTAAGCATAGCGCTAAGTGTTTTGCATAATATGAGCAACAACATCATCCGTTTGCGCTTGGCTCAAGTAAGGCTGAGAGCCATCATTTTTAAGAGCTAACTTGTTTTTACTTACATAATCATCAATATGTCTACAAATGGTAGTTTCATGAAGTCGTAATGCTTGAGTAATCATTATTATTGACCAACCTTCAGAGCGTAGTAAGACCGCTTTAATGCGATCTCGAACACGGTCATCACGACTTGTGTCGTGAAGTGCTTCAAGATCTATTTTTTCTTCGGTGGTCAGATTAATACTTTTGATGAGGGATATCATGATCCTCATCATTGTATAAATCAAGCACCTTCATTGATCATGGGTATATATTGATCAATTTTGTGTTTAAATTTAGTTATATATTTGTTCTATGATGCTTCTTCTGGACTCTAATTAGGTTTCTCTGTTATAAAGTTTGAACCGTGGTGAAACTTAAATAGCATAGTGTTAGTTTTTTCTTATTGGGACACATACCTATGATGGAGTTAAAGACAGCCATTAATTTTTAATTCGCTATGTCTTTGTAATCTAAATTTTTAGGAGTACTTAAGTTGTATTAAACAAGATTGATACAAGATTTTACTCCCGCTAGCAACATTAACTAACACCGACGTGAAGCAAGCTAGAGCGAATATTATAATTTTTTCAAAAATAATAGATGAATCATATATGTGCGATATAACACTAACCATAGAAAATGAAGAAAGAGATTTATTAATGACCCTTACCCCAATAGAAGGTAAGCCTAAAGCGGATCTAAAAACAATGCAAAAGGCGTTTAAATCATCTCAGTACTCTACTTTTTTACTTATTGATGGTGCAATGGAATTGCTGCTAGCAGAACTGACTAACGCCACTAAAGCTATTAAAGATGAAGAGCAAGAAGATACTGTTGGTGTTTCTGCCATCATTGGCAATGCTGTTGATGCTTCGGTTACGCTCACTATAGCGCCAGAAAACATGTCTGCCACCTTAGAGCTTAAAGCAGGATATGGCGGCAAACATGTTAAAAATTCAGATGTTATTAATACGTTAAAAGAGCACAAAATAACTAAAGGTATTATTAAAAAAAACCTAATTAATATTGTCAATTCAGGAAAAACTCTTCAAGGTGGAAAAACGATATCAACAGAAATAGCCAGAGGGGTGGTTAGTACCGTTGGTATTGATGGTTATATAAAATATTTAGTTGATGACCCGTCCGAGCGAATTTTAGCACCTAAAAAACTCGATAATGGTAATGTTGATATGCGTGAACTGGGTGATTTGGTTTTCGTCAAAGCAGAGACAAAGTTAGCCGAGTTGATTCCACCAACGGCCGGTATTAATGGCTTTAATATTGTTGGCAAAATTATTGAGGCAATACCCGGTAAAGCCTCTGTTATGGAAGAAGCCGAAGGATCATCATTTTTAGATGAAAAAAATAATATTATTATCGCTGCCATTGATGGTATGCCAAAGCATTTAGATAATAGTGTCAGTGTGAGTAATCTACTAGAGATTAAAGATATTGATGTAGGCACAGGGAATACCCGCTTTGATGGTTCTATTTTTGTTAAAGGAGATGTTCGCGAAGGTATGCAATTATATGCGAGTGAAGATATTGTTATAGGCGGAGTAGTTGAATCGGCAATGATTTCCTCTGGCGGAAATATATCTATTGCTATGGGGATTATTGGTCGTCAAATATCGATAGATGATGAACTAGAGAACAGTGTTTTACTTCATGCTAATGGTGATGTTATTGCCCAATTTGTCCAATATGCTGATATTTTCGCTAAAAATGATATTAAGGTAGCGCAATATATTTCTCATAGTCAAATTACAGTTGAAGGTGATTTGTGGGTAGGTAATATCGAAAATGAAAAAGCGGATGGAAAAATATTTAGTACATTTGTGCACGCTGGAGGTGTAGTTGATGTCGGTACACTTGGTTCAGCTTGTGGAGCTATGACCCACATAAATTTTAATTATTGGGTCGATACAGTAGAAGATTTACGGATTATTGCTGATGAGCAAGCGAATAAACTAATCAGACGACTACCTAAAATATATAAATTATTAGCAAGCTGTAATGCTCAAAATACTATCGACCCTTCGAAAATAGATCGTATTGATAAAGCATTAAAACAACATCTAGTCCTCTTAGGTAGTCTAAATAAAGAATGGTTAGAAAAAAGAGATAAAATAAGTGAACATTTAGTTGATTTAGAACTATCAGTAAATCAATCAATACTGTCAGGAGTAAATATTGAAATATCGACTAAAACTAGTGCTTTTAAACGTGATCATGAGGCAACTAAAATAAAATGGCTTGAAAATGAAATCAGTATAGAACCAGTCATTATTTAGTTTAAGGCGATTTTAGCTTGTCAAAGCGAGTCGACGGTAAAATAGGTATCTTCATCAGTTCATTTATCCAATGAAATAACCCGATACTATCACCCACACAAAAACCGTCCTCTATTAATACCCATAGTAATCTCCTTTTTTTGTCATAAATCATAGTAACGAAGATCACTCAACATCCAATGAAGGCATGCAATGCTTGTCGTTAAAACAGCAATAGTTAGTGCTAGATAATTGATTTATTGGTTAATTATTACTTTATTATAATGATAAATTATTGAGTATACGCTAGTGGGTCAACTTATCAGGTAACCTATAATAACTTGTGTATATTTCAATCACTAAACTAAGCTTGATTTACCTTTATTAAGTTGGTGATTAAAGTGCCTAAGCCTCGCTCACAACAAATCAGTTTATTAGATATCGCCGTATTATCATATTTATAGTCGTAGGGTATGAAAGGATTTTCTATTTGGCCTAGATAAGGAGACAGGTGTCAGTTTTGAACATAGACGAACATAGATTGAAAAGCGACTATTTCAATTATCTCAGGTCTTTGCTATCGATACTTACGCCTACGCTATCATGACTAATCACTTGCATATTTTATTACACGTGGATAGTGAGCATAGCTGTTTTAATGTACCCGCTATTGAAAGGGATTGAAAAGATAATTATTAACTTCGTCTTTCACTTTAATCTAGTATCCTTAACCTGGTATCAGTTGTAAAATAGCCTTTGTTATTCAACGCTACCTGCTAAGTGTCAATTGATCATGATTGAAATAAAAACAGCTTGTTTTTCTTCATCAAATTTATGAGGTACACCTGTAGGGTACTTGTAGCTAAAATTGTGCTGATGGGTCCACTTATTGAAACCTGAAATAGAAAAACGGATCTTATGAATTTTCCATATGTACTCAATTATTTCGTAAGCATAGCGATAAATATTTTGCAAAATATGAGCAACAACATCATCCGTTTTCGCTTGGCTAAAGTAAGGCTGAGAGCCACCATTTTCAGGAGCTAACTTGTTTTTACTTACATAATCATCAATATGTTTATAAATGGTAGTTTCATGAAGTCGTAATGCTTGAGCAATTATTGTTGTTGACCAACCTTCAGAGCGCAGTAAGACTGCTTTAATACGATCTCGAACACGGCCATCACGACTTGTATCGTGAAGTGCTTCAAGATCTATTTTTTCTTTGGTGGTCAGATTAATACTTTTCATGAGGGATATCATGATCCTCATCATTGTATAAATCAAGCACCTTCATTGATCATGGGTATATACCTTCTTCAGCTTGGTCCTTCTTAAATTTTATAGATAAATCACCTAAGGCAACTTGTTTTACTATTTATGCAATATCACTAGGCTCTCCACCTAATAAACCCATGACATGGCGGGTTAACCTAAAAGCAACAAAAAGACCTAACAAAATAGCAACGAGTGTACCAAATAGAGTATAAGTAACCAGCATATTATCGGTACTGGTTAATTCATCACTTCTTACCATCATTAAACTACTTTCTCTTTCTTTAAATAGTTTAATTTGCGATCTAAACTTGTCAAAATAGAGCTTACCCTTTGCTCCGCCAACTAACTCAGCCATATCATCTATGGTTTTAGAATTACGCACTTCGCGTCGTAATTTAATTTGGCTAATAACCACT
>CAJWZC010000147.1 GCA_913049915.1 uncultured Colwellia sp. | reverse complement strand
AATATTTCTTTTTGTGCAGCTTCAACTTCACTAATTCGTACTGGTCCCATCGCTTCTAAATCATCAACCATCATTTCTGCAGCACGTTTTGACATGTTACTCATTATTTTATCTTTTAATGCCTCATCAGTACCTTTAATTGCTTTCATCAATGCCTCTTGCTGCACTTCACGTAAAATAGCTTGCATACCTCGGTCATCAACATCGGCAAGGTTTTCAAAGACAAACATTAAGTCTTGAATTTGCTGACTCATTTCTTCATCATTTTCACGAATTGAATCCATCAACATACCTTCAACATTAGACTCAAGATAGTTCATGATATCTGCCGCCGCTTTTAAGCCACCCATTTTCGCCGCTTGCGCGCCAGCTTGACCAGCAAACTGTTTCTCCATAATCTCATTTAGCTCTTGTAATGCTGCCGGTTGTACTTCTTCTAAATTGGCAATACGCATCATTAAATCTAAGCGCACTTTATCGGTAAACTGGCCCATTATCTCTGCCGACTGTTCAGGTTCAAGGTACGAAAGCACAATAGTTTGAATTTGAGGATGTTCATTACGAATAATGTTTGCTACTTGTTTTGAATCCATCCATTTCAATGAATCTAAGCCCTTAGCACCACCACCCATAACAATTTGATCAATTAAATTACCCGCTTTATCCTCACCTAATGCCGCAGTTAGGGCTTTACGAACAAATTCTTCACTTTGAAAGCCAATAGTAGAAAAATTTTGTATTTCATGGATAAATAACTTATGAACCGCTGTTATCTTTTCTTGGGTAAAATCCTGCATCGCCGCCATCACGGTGCCTACTTGCTGCACTTGCTTTGGTTCTAAATGTTTTAAAATTTGTGCTGCATCTTCTTCTGAAAGACTGAGCAATAATATGGCTGCTTTTTCAGAGCCTTCTAATTTATCTACATCAAAGCCTGTAGGCGCTGCGGCTAATTCGCCGACTGATTTTTCATCACTCATCTTCGTTCAACCAACTTTTAACTACTTGCGATGATAATTCTGGTTCATTGGCGACTAACGCGCGAACCGCTTTTAATACATCTTCATCTCGATGAAGATCAGGTAATTGTAAACTGCCATCTGCTGCAAAACCAACTGCACCCGCGTCAAAGTCAGAGGTCAGCATGTCCATAGTTTCATCACCTAAATCAATATGACCATCAAGTGATTTATCACCATAATCATCTGGCGTTTGATCTGGATAGATTAAACGTTTAAGCATTGGACGAACAACGGCTAATATGAGAACAATAATAACCAAAGCACCCAATACCAACTTAAGTACTTTAACAAACCAAGGCTGTTGCCAAATAGGTAATTCTACTACTACGCCAAAATCTGGACGATTAAAGGGAATAGTCACGACTTCTAAAACATCACCTCGCTGTAAATCAAAGCCAATACTACCTTGTAAAAGACGACGGATACTAGCAGTTTCAGCTACAGAGCGTGGCACTAGACTTGCTACTGGAGTATTTGCACTGCCATCAACTGGTGCTGTAGCAATACCTGCTACATAATCAAGGGCTACAGAAACACTAACACGCCTAACAACGCCTGCTTGTTGTTTAGTATGGCTAATTGCTTCATCAAGTTCATAGTTTTTAGTCGATTCTGAATGTTTTCTACTTGGCATACTTTTCTTTTGCCCGCCAACAGCATTTTCAGGAATAGCAGATTCAATTGGAGGCTGATTTGTTAGGGCGCCAGGAATACCACCTAATCCACCGCCAATATTACTAGTTTCAACGCTCATTTCACTACGCAGCGCGGGTAAATCTGAATTATAACGACGCTGAGTTTCTTCAACATCAGTAAAATCCATAGTGATATCAACTTGCGCCGTATAATTACCTAAACCGACAACAGGGATAAGAATACTATCAATTTTCTCCATATATTCTTGTTCACGTTTTTGTTCAATCTCAAATTCTTTTCTTGAGCGAGAGGAGATAGAGTTCTGAGAGCCTGAATTAAGTAAACGTCCATTTTGATCGGTCACAGTGACACGATTAGGGCTTAAACCTTGAACCGCTGAAGCAATAATATCAACAACAGCATCAACTTCCTCTTCCGAAAGAATTTTACCACGTTGCATAGTCAGTACAGCAGTAGCTGAAGGATTTTTTTCTCGACGAGCAAATATATTTTCACGTGGAATAGCCAAGAGTATTTTAGCACGACTTATGCTTTTCAATTGTTCTATTGTTTTAGCTATTTGCTGCTCTCTACTAAATTGTAATCGTTCTCGTTCAAGGCGCTGACTAACACCAAAGCCCATATCTTGCATTAAAATATCTTCACCTTGAGATGACTCATCTGTTAAGCCCTCTCGAGCTAACAATAACTTGGTATTTTGATATTCATCCGTAGGCACCGAAATGGTGTTATTTTCTTGGCTATATTCCACTTGATTAGCATCAAGAAAATCCATGGTAGTAATTAATTGCTTAGTAGGGAGTTTTGTGAGGAAGCGGTATTCTGGCTCATTAGCCAGCATAATAACAAATACAGCAATGGCTAAACAAATAGCCAAAGCAACCACTATGGTGATTTGTCGTAAAATATCAACATTACCTAATGAGGCAGAGAATCCTGATTTTTGTTCTCCTATACCCGCATCATCAGCTTCACTGGCGATCATATCACCACTGCGATCGGCTGTAACCATTGCGTTTGTATCAGACACTTTACTTCTCCGCTGTACTGTTTTTTGAAACAAGGTATTTTATTAACGAATAATACTTGTAATACTGTTTTACATACTTAGATTTAACTGTGAATAGATCGTTTATAACAAGACGCTTGATTGATGAATAGCTAGCCTATTCTGAATGAAAGCAACGCCGTTATAAGCGATTTAGGCCAGTTAAATTAGACTGGCATGCTCATTATTTCTTTATATGCTTCAACAAATTTATTTCTTATTTGCACAGTCGCATCCAAGGCAATACCTGACTTAGAAGAAGCAATCATAACTTCAGCAAGTGTTACATTACTATCGCCCATTTCAAAAGCTCTCTTCTTGTCACCAGACTCTTGCTGTAATTCATTAACGCCTTTAAGTGCGTTGGTAAGCATATCGCCAAAATTACTGGTAGATTCATTAATTTTACCTACACTATTACTGGCAGTACCATTAATACCAATAGCGTCAACGTCAATCGCTGGCGGCTTATTACCCATAGCCTGTAACGACATACTTTGCATTTGGCTATATAGAGAATTACTTTTAATATCCACAGGGCGCTCACTTTTGTCAATTTTTTAACGTTAAATAAGATATAACAGTGAGGTTGCAAACATAGTGCCAAAAGCACTAATTTACGTTGTGAAGTGATATAGATAGGTTTAACTAAGACTTGATCCCCCTTGAAAATATAGTTAACCAATAAGTTAATCTACATTTTAGGGGGATGGAATAACGTTTTCAAATTATCATTTATAATAACTGAACATTAATTATGCGGGGATCTCGATACCTGAATCACGCATTTTTGCAATTTTATAGCGCAAGGTCCGTGGGCTTATTCCTAAGCGCTCTGCTACGTCTTTTCTACTGCCGTGACAGGCTAGTAAGGTATCTAGAATAATTTGATGCTCCTGCAATTTTAGCTCACTACCGAGTTTATCTTCACTACTGCTGGCCTTCTCAGGCTCTACTACCATTGCAGTCTCAAAGTTTTCAATCAATAAGTCTCCGGCATCAATAAGCTGGTTAGTATGTAAAATCATTGCTCTTTGAATAACATTATCTAATTCACGAACATTACCGGGCCAATGGTAAGCATTAAGCTTACTACGTGCTGCACTTGAAAACTCAGGAATACATTCGCCATTTTTTTGACAATGACGGGAAACTAAGTGTTGCGCTAAAACAAATATATCATCAACGCGCTGAGCTAACGGTAACCAAGACAGTGGAAATACATTTAGCCGATAATAAAGATCTTCTCGAAATACACCATCATTTACCGCTCCCTTTAAATCTCGGTTACTGGTCGCAATAACGCGAACATCAAGACTTATGGTTTTTCTTCCGCCTAAACGCTCTACTTCACGCTCTTGTAATACCCGTAAAATCTTTGCTTGTAAATTCAAGTCCATTTCGGTTATTTCATCAAGTAAAATAGTACCACCCTGTGCTTGTTCAAACTTACCTGGGCAAGCTTGAATTGCGCCAGTAAAAGCCCCCTTCTCATAACCAAATAACGTCGCTTCAAGCATGTTTTCAGGGATAGCAGCACAATTAA
>CAJWZC010000146.1 GCA_913049915.1 uncultured Colwellia sp. | reverse complement strand
TCTGTCATTAATGATTCCTTACGTGTTCAGCTTGAGCTATTTGGGTCAGTAAATAATGAATGTGATAACGCCGAGAATCAGGCACATATTCGCCCCACTGGTAAACAGCGTGAGGAGTTATACCAACAGCTTTAGCCACTTTGGATTTGTTGCCAAAAGCAGCGATTACTTTGGCGGTTAATATTTGTTTTGGTATTTGCATATCAGAATGATAGCCTGCTTACATTTTTAACGCAACACATTGTAAACCCATTATCATGAATAACCTGTAAGGTGGCTTACATTATTAATAGTGAGAGAAGAAAAAATGGATTTAGGCAAGAAAGTTAAAGCCTTACGAAAACTGCGAGGTTGGTCGCAAGAAGAGTTAGCCGCGCGTACATCCATGAGTAGGGGTCGAATAGGCCAATTAGAAACTAATCCAAATGCGGAGGTAAAAGGAGCAAACCTAGTCAGCCTAGCAAATGCGCTTGGCTTTTCAACAGAGAAATTACTTTCTAATGAAGAGTTAGTGGCTATTGCTGGCATTCAATTAAAACCAGTAACAAGGAAAATTCCGATACTTCGGTGGGATAATTTAGCAAGCATTATTAAAGGAGAAATGCTTATGGAAGATAGTGATCGTTGGGCGGGATGCCCCGACGATATTGGCGAAAATTCATTTGCTTTAATGGTTGAAAATGACCTTATGACAAGCAGCGCAGGACGGAGCTACCCAATGGGATGCTCAGTTTTTGTAGACAGGGATAAAAAGCCAAAATCAGGCGACAGGGTTATAGCTGTTGATCTGATTACTTTAGATTCAGTTTTTCGTGAATATGTAGTTGATGGGAGTGTTAAGTATTTAAAACCTTTAAATCCTCAATACCCGATAAAACAATGCGATGAAAATACGCAAATAGTAGGAGTAGTAGTTGGCAGCTATATAGCTGAACAATAATAATCATGAATATATTTAATTTTAATAAAATGCGTTGCAAAAAGCTCGCTTGGATGATGGAAGATTGGCCTCAATGGTTATATCTTGTGGATGCTTTTAGTGTCCTGCTTCCTAAGCACGCTGTTGCTTCTGGCGACTGTAACACTCAAAAACAAAACCTGATGGGGAGTAAATATCAAGAAGATTCAGAGCAGCAAGGCCCACCTAATTAGTAAGCTTTTTTAACCTCTCCCTCCTCCTATATTCAAACCATAAACAATCCAAATCATCTTAATTTAAACCCTCTCAAAGACCCTCTTAACTTACTCTAACTATCATTATTAGCCCAAAACTAACAAAAACTTGCATATAAAAGTAAGCACGCTTACAATAGATTGTACGTTATTGTTAACAGGAGTTAAAAATGAACTTATATGAAGCCAGTAATTTTGACTTAGAAGAAGCCGCGCAAGATTGGAGAGATGCCAGATTTGCTGATTATTTAAACCAAATTGACCATGAACCAGATACTAAAATTTTTGATGAAAAATCATCAATGGTGGATATTGTTTGGGAAATGTCTATGGAAAGAAAAGTTAGCTTTTGCGCTTCTTGGCAAGTCTACCCTCAGATTTATAGCGTTACAGATGTAATTGTGGATCGCCTTGAATGGGGCAGTGATGAGGATCGTTTAGCCATTGCTCAGTGTTTCGGTTCAGCCATGTATAACCAAGAAAAAGGCGTTAAATCTGTTGAGATTGCGCAAGCAGTTGATATGCACATATGGGTGTCTAGTTTTTTTAAAATACTGCAAAAAAACGTGCCTACTTACTTGAGGGTTTCAGAATGAATATATCAGGTTACACGCTAATAATTAACACGTTAGGAGTGTTGATATGGGCAATATGTTCATGGTGGTTCTGGGTAGGAATTTCCGCATGAATGCCTCCTCACAAGTTTGGGTGTTTATTGCTCTTTTATTATTAACGGGAGTTGAATTGACATGAATGTGGCTCAGTTGCAGTTTTTAGCAGTCAGCACTGCTGATCTAGATTGGCAAAAAGTAGGGGGTAATGAAAATCCATACAACCCCACAAGCCAAAGCGAATCATATGCAGCCTATGAAAAACGATGGGATCAAATTTGCGTTGAATATGATGAATTTACTAGGGGAGCGCCATGAGTTTAGCAAAGGAAGTTTGGGATACGTTAAATTACGTTAACGTAAATGATAAGAAAAAACCTAAAGGAAAGTTTGATTATCTAAGCTGGACTTGGGCATGGTCAACCATGATGGATCATTACCCTAATACTAATTATGTATTCACAGATCGGGTTTTTGATGATGGATCTATGGAAGTTACTTGTGAGATTACCATCACTGTAGGTGAGGAATCATTAGCGCGATCTATGTGGTTGCCTGTGAAGGATTTTCAGCACAATGCAATAATTAACCCATCTTCAAGTGATATTAATAATGCAAAGATGCGCTGCCTAGTGAAAGGTTTAGCCATGTTTGGCTTGGCAATTTATATATATGCAGGAGAGGATTTACCGCCTGATGAAGGCCCATCTGATTCTGCTATTGCCGCAACCGCCGCAATTACAAACGCGCTAAATAATGCAAACAACAGCGGCGCAATAGCAGCATGGAATCAAATTGAGGAAAGTGAGTTACAAGTAGTGTGGGATTCAATCAGCCAAAACAACAGAGACACGTTAAATGTGTTGATTGCAAAAAGCCAATTGGAGGGAGCCGCATGAATAGCATGACGTTATTTGAAGTAACCGCTGAATACAACCACGCGCTAAACGATCTTTACGACCTAGAACAAAGTGGCGAAATTGATTCACAAACATTTTTAGACACTATGCAAAGTCTTGAGGGTGGGTTGGTTGATAAGGCAAAGAAAGTAGGCGCTTATATCCGCAACACTAAGGCAATGGCGCAACAAATTAAAGATGCAGAGTCTGATATGGCAAAGAGGAGAAAAAGCCTAGAGAACCACGCTAAGGGCTTAGAGGATTATCTTTTAAGCAACATGATTCAGAGCGGCATTTCTGAAATTAATAGCCCTTGGTTTGATCTTAAAATAAAGAAAACGCCAGCATCAATAAAGATAGCTGAAAACACAAAACTACCACAGGAATTTGTAACGACTAAAACCATAGAATCACCCGACAAAATAGCTTTAAAAGCTGCTTTGAAGGATGGGAAAACAATTAACGGGGTCAGCTTAGTAGCTGGGCAAAGATTAGATATTAAATAAGGAAGTAATCATGGCGGGAATTAATAAGGTAATTATTGTGGGTAATGTTGGGCAAGATCCAGAGACAAAGGCAATGCCTAATGGCTCTATGGTGACCAATATTTCTATAGCAACCAGCGAATCTTGGACGGATAAAAATACAGGCCAAAAGCAAGAGCGAACAGAGTGGCACAAAGTAGTGTTCTTTAATCGTTTAGCAGAGATTGTTAGCCAATACACGCGCAAAGGATCAAAGCTATATGTTGAGGGATCATTAAGAACTCGACAATGGGAGCAGGACGGCGTTAAAAAATACATGACCGAAATCATTGGCTCTGAAATGCAAATGCTTGATAGCAAATCTAGCGGTGGGCAAATGCAGCAACAACAACAGAGAACCCAGCCAGCACCCTCACAACAGCGGCCTAATGGCATGAACCCTAACGGCACACAACCATCACCTTATGCACAAGCGCCACAGCAACAGCGCCCACAGCAACAGCCAGCGGGTTTTGATGAAGAGTTTGATGACGTTCCATTTTAAGGAGTATTTATATGAGCATTAAGCTTGATGTAAGAATGAACCCATTAGCCCTTGCCGCAGATCAAGATTTAGTGGATGAATTGAACAGGCGAAATGTTTTGGTAAAGTGGGCGCGTAAAGCGTCTGCTAAACCGAGCAATCTTGGAAGGTCTTTTGTTAGCCCAAGTTGCAAAATTGAAAACTGGGATTGCACCACGAATCCTCCAACTATTGAAAAGGTATAGTTCCATGAGCCAATTATTAAGCAGGGCTGAAATAGAAAGAATTACAGACTGTGTACAACCAGCTCGGCAATGCAAAGTTTTGACTGACAACAAAATATTGTTTTTTAAAGACAGGAATGGGGTTCCTAACGTGACTTGGCAAAGCTTAAATAATCCTACTCATTTGAAGTTTGCGGTTGAATCAGTTAATAATGAACCTGATTTCGGATGGATGGAATAAATTATGGCTCCTCGAAAAAGAAGCAAAGGCCCAGATTGGTTGCCATCAAGAGTTTACATGGGCAAATCAGCGTTTGAATATCACCCACCAAAAGGAGGTGGTATTCGGCTTGGTAAATTGTCTGAACCAAAGGAAATAATACTAGCAAAATACAATGATTTAATTAATTTAATGGAGGAGCCTACAGGTTCCTTTTCTCAGTTAACGCGTGAGTACTTTGCAGGGGCTAAATACAAAAAGAAGAAAGTTAGAACTAAGCAAGATTACGCCGCTCATTCTGAAAAAGTTTGCCTAACCTTTGGCAATATGAATCGACACAAAATTAAACCTCACTTTATACGCCAATACATGGATAGGCGCGGCGTTAGTAGCGAAACTCAAG
>CAJWZC010000145.1 GCA_913049915.1 uncultured Colwellia sp. | reverse complement strand
TGGCTGCCAGTTTCTTTCTTCTTTTGACCATCGCTCAGGATGCTCATTTCTTTTTGTCTGATACAACACTTTTCGTTTCGCTAGTATCTCAACATCCAAACCATCATGTCTCTGGCTCGGTGTCACAAACTTAATCCTGCTATGACGATGTTCATTGTTGTACCAATAAACAAACTTTTTTACCCATTTTCGAGCTTCAGTTAACGATTTAAAACCTTCACTAGGCCAACGAGGGTGGTACTTTACCGTTCTAAACAGTGATTCTGAGTACGGATTATCGTTACTTACCCTTGGGCGACTTCGCGAGGTAACAACGCCTAAATCGTACATCTTAGCCCGCATCGTCAGACTCTTCATAGGCGCACCATTATCTGAGTGCAACACTAAGTCTTTCTCTGCCCAAACACTACGCTCTAGTAATGCTGCCGCTTGCTCACCTGTTTCATTATGGTGAACTTCCCAACCCACTACTTTACGGCTGTAAATATCTTCAATCATATAGAGGTAATAGTTTTTGCCTATCACTGTTGTAGGCATGTAACTAATATCCCAACTCCACACTTCTTTCGCTTTTTTAGCGGTATAACTTGTTTGCTTTTTATGGATATTTCTCGGCTTAGCTTTACCTCGGTGGTGCAGCATATTTTCAGCATGCAATACACGGTAAAAACTCGACTCCGATGCGATATATTGACCTCTGTCAGCGAGTATCGGTACAATTTGGCTTGGTGGTAATGAAGCAAACTCTTCGCGGTTACAAACATCAATTACGGCTTGTCTTTCCGCTTTACTCAGTTTGTTCCCAGGCTCCGGCCTCGTTGCTGTTGGCCTTTTATCTGCGCCAATTACCCCGTCTATTCGCCAACGTTGTAAGGTTCTTATTGTGAATCCAATCATTTCACAAGCCTTATCTTGTCTTGCACCCGACGCTACGGCTGTGCTGACCAACTGTGCATGCTTTTGCCTATCGGTCAGCGAAATTAACTGTCCTCTTTTTGCTTCCAATAGGCATCGAACTTTTTTCCTAATACGAGCAATGCGGCAGTCTCTGCTAAGGCTTTTTCTTTTCTGCGCAACTCACGCTCTAATTCTTTAATACGATTTTTGTCAGATTTTTGCTCAGGCGTAGTCTTTATTCTTTTTACCTGTTTAGTAGCGGTATTACCTGCGATACAAGCTAGTTTCCATGCTTTGATTTGCTCAGGATACAAACCTTTAACTCGACAATACTCACTTAACTCAACTTCCGATAGTGTGGCGGTTTCCAGTACAACTGAAAACTTTTCCTCACTCGACCATTTTTCTGATGAACTTACTTTTGTCACGCTTAAACCTGAGGTATTAAATTGCTTTTGCCAACTATACAGGGTTGAGAGGTTTATGCCTTCTTGCACTGCAAACTTTCGAACTGACAAACCACTTTGACTAAGCTTGTTTAATATTGCTTCTTTGAATTGACTTGAATACCTTTGATAATCAACTAACTTAAACTTACCGCACCCTGTTTATTTATAAAATTAATTGAGGCGACAACAATCCTGACACAGGGGGAACACACTAAAGATTAATTGCTACACAACAAAAAAGGGCAACTACGTAATGTAATTGCCCTTACTTGTATAGGGTATAATATGTATATCCCCTAATGTTTAACTTTCGTAAAAGAAGTTAAGTCAGTTGGTAATGGACAAACACATTACAAAACTCATTTCCATCAAAAGCTATAGGTCGCCCATGAGTAAGCTTTGCACCTTCATAAAAGACCATATCGCCAGGGCTGAGTAAAAGATGATGTTTACGGTAGTTATGATCTTCAATGACTAACGGCCAAGGCTGTCTAACCAATTGTTCAATGTTAATAATCACACTCGCAACATGTGTTTTACCTCGGTCGCGATGTTCTTTTAATACAGCGCCATTTCGATACCTGCGTACTCCAAAGACATAACTTGGTTTAAGATAATGACCAATCCACGCCTCTACCAAAGGCTGCAACACTTGATGAATTTCGTTCTTTAAATCCTCTATAAGGGGAATAAGTTCACTAGGTATCTGCTCTGCTTTACTGGTAATAAATCCTTCGACATACTCATTTATCGCGGTATTTTGATTCGCTTGATAAAATGTATAAATCTTCTTAAATAAAGCTTCAGGTAGTCTTGATTTCAGGAAACCTTCGTCTGTGTAGGCTGGTATATATTCATTAGGCTCTTTTATAAAACGTTTACCTTTACCTTTAAGACGGAACCATTTGGTAATAATAACTTTAAAGCCATCTTCCACTGGCATACCCCAATGCATACTTTCAATATTTTCTCTGCCTTGAGGAGTAAGACTGTTCCATAGTAAAGCGGTTCCTCGTTTAGGTGAAAAAGTCTTATCTATACGGGTAAATTGGGTTGCTCCACCTTTAAGGGTATTATTGAGGAATAACATAAAAGTCCAAGTTCGCTGACCTCGTACTCTGGCATGATCTTCAAACTCTTTACTATTGGGTTCAAAATAATCAGTGTGAGGTTTAAACTCCTCATCTACATCGTACCATTGTGCTTGGATACCCTCAGAATAGCTGGAGTCAAACCCAAGCGCATTACATATACGTCGATCAATATCGTTCACAAGCGGATGGTTGATTAAACTTAAATCACAGGTTTTACTGGTGCGGTAATTTTTAAGATCTCCAGACTCATTTGTCGTGGTTGATTGGCGGAGATTATCGCGAATAAGGGATATGAGCTCAATACATTCATGAGAATTAAGAAAGTTATCAATTTTTAATAATTCTAATTTATTATCAGTGTCAATTTTTTCAGCGTTTGGTAAAAAGACACGGTCTTCAGCCTCTATAATTTCCGTAGTTTGTTGTAATAATTTAGCATGTGTGTTGTCATTTATTATACTTTTTTTAGATGATTTCGTAGATTGTTGTATGTCTTGATCAGTTAGCTTTAATCTATTTTTTATAAGTAGTGGGCAGAAGTCGTGTTCTAATAAAATGTTGTACATACCTATAATATCGCAGTTACGATTAATGTTGATTTCTATCCAATCATGCCATCCTGTGTCAAAGGTACTCTTCATGGTTATTACTCCTGAACTTACATTATTATAATTATTTTTTACCCTCTTATTCTGACCTTTTATAACCCAACATACCAGTGTTATAAAAAGTCAATCAAGCGATTATCTCTAAAAATAAAAACAACTATATAACAGATACTTAAAGTAAAAACACCCTATAAAACATAATATATTTAAGATCAAATAGCTATGCAGAATACCCGTGTACTATTTTGCTATCACAGAACTAAAAAAATAACTGATACTTACCAAAAATAGTACCGTTAATGGTCACCTAATAGGGTATAATAATAGCACTTTAAATGCTTAGTAGATGGCATTAAGTTTAATCAAAAATGTGGTAAGACTGGACTCTTTTATTTAAGTGATTACGTTTATTACAACGTTGTTTAAGAGGATTATATGAATATAAAAATAATAATTACATCAAGCCTATTAGCTTTCATTGCAGCTCACCCAATAAATACTATTGCGGCAAAAAATAGCCAAGCTAATTTAAATCCACTGGCAATTCCATTGCAAGCTCATACCGCTAAAGATATGTGGGAAAATTACTTTAACCAATGCATGACATATAGCTTTATTGATAAACAAAAACTAGATAACAGTCTAAAGTCTTGGCAAAAGCGTAATGCTAATCGCTGGCAGATTTATTGGCTATTAATGGAACAGGCTGCAGATGAAAATGAAGGGTTTAAAGCACACTATAGCAAATTTAAAATACAAAGCTTAGCCCATGCAAAACAACAAACTAAAGTACAACACAGCAAGCTTGATCAAATAGGTAAAGAAAATATTTGTGATAAATTAGTGTTAATGCTTGATGATACTCGTTCTGACCTACCTGAAGACAGTTCCAAGAAAACCCAGTAACAAGATTAAGAAGGTGCTGCGACAGTAGATAAATAATTATTGATCTTCTATATTTATTCTCTGAACGTTTAATATTAATTAACGCCACTAAAAAAGCTTTTGCTAAGCAGAAGCTATTGATGATGCAGTACAATAGCCCTCAAAAAATCTAATAAATTCCCATATATATTCTTTTTGCTAGAAATTATTATATTTAAATCAAATATCATTAAGTTTCATTTAACTATTCCTTTAGAGATGACACATAAAAAAGGCCTAATCTTTCGAATAGGCCTTTAAGAGATCATTATGGATAAATATATACCTTATCCACCTCTCTTATTATTTATATTACTGGTTTGACAGCGGTATTGTCACTATCAAACCAGTTGTGGTAAGCGTTATATTGCTTATTCTACTAGTGTCCATGCACTTGTCCACGCAGCACCTGTTCCAGGAGCGTAATAATAATCAGAAGCTGATGAACACCATCCTGCTATATCACATTGGTACATATTTCCAACATTACTAACAATTTCACCTGCAACATAAGAAGTACCTGATACATATTCAGTTTCTGTTGGCGTTGGCGTCGGCGTCGGCGTTGGCGTTGGCGTCGGCGTTGGCGTTGGCGTCGGCGTTGGCGTCGGC
>CAJWZC010000144.1 GCA_913049915.1 uncultured Colwellia sp. | reverse complement strand
ACGTGCTAAAGCGAAAGCTAAAGCGAAAGAAAAAGTAGATACTACTGTATCAGCGGATGATGCAGAAAAGGCCCTTATGGATGCCTTAAATGGTGATTTACTGTCAGGTAATAATTAATAACAGTTATAAGGGATAGCATGCTATTCCCCTAGTAAAGCGTTATTATAAAACCGTACCTTGTAAAGGGTGCGGTTTTTTGCATTTAACGGATGATCATTGTACCTAAGGCAGTTAAACCTTGACAGCTCAATGATTGACCTATAGAATTTCGCGACCTTATATTCTGTACTCAATGTGCGTAATGCAAAAGTTGTGATGTATTTCATACTTTTATTGGCTAAAGAATAAGGTGAAAATATTACGAGCGCATAAACTTTTCCCATTGATTTAAAGTTTATGCAATTATTTA
Organism: uncultured Colwellia sp.; assembly: GCA_913049915.1. Taxonomy (GTDB): domain Bacteria; phylum Pseudomonadota; class Gammaproteobacteria; order Enterobacterales; family Alteromonadaceae; genus Colwellia. Next base: position 4,208 of record CAJWZC010000144.1, on the reverse strand, counting down.
TCAAGGCTACTTTCCTTGGTAACAACTAATCAGGAGCTATAATGGCAACTATTAACCAACTAGTACGCAAACCACGTGTTAGACAAGTAACAAAAAGTAACGTTCCAGCGTTACAAGCTTGTCCACAACGCCGTGGTGTTTGTACTCGTGTGTATACTACTACACCAAAAAAACCTAACTCAGCTTTACGTAAAGTAGCTCGTGTTCGTTTAACTAACGGCTTCGAAGTAACTTCATACATTGGTGGTGAAGGTCATAACTTACAAGAGCATAGCGTGATTTTAATCCGTGGTGGTCGTGTTAAAGATTTACCAGGTGTGCGTTATCACACTGTTCGTGGCGCGCTAGATTGTTCTGGTGTAAGCGATAGAAGACAAGGCCGTTCTAAATACGGTGCTAAACGACCTAAATCTTAAGTTTCCATCCTTTACCTACTTGATAGGTAAAAGATAAAAACGTTAAGTAAGGCCAAATAAGAAATTTTTAAAATTTATATATTTTGGATTATTCCTGAATACTACGGAGAATTAAGATGCCAAGAAGACGCGTCGTTGGGCAACGTAAAATATTGCCAGATCCTAAGTTCCATAACGAACTTTTAGCAAAATTCATCAACATCCTTATGGTTGATGGTAAGAAATCTACTGCCGAAAAAATTGTTTACGGTGCACTAGATATTTTAGCTCAGAAATCTGAAAAAGATCAATTAGAGCTTTTCGAAGAAGCTTTAGATAACATCCGCCCATCTGTCGAAGTTAAATCTCGTCGTGTTGGTGGTTCTACTTATCAGGTTCCAGTTGAAGTACGTCCAGTGCGTCGTAATGCTCTAGCCATGCGTTGGTTAGTTGAAGCAGCTCGTAAACGTGGTGAAAAATCAATGGCTCAGCGCCTAGCTAACGAAATGTTAGATGCGTCTGACAGCAAAGGTTCAGCGGTTAAGAAACGTGAAGACGTTCATCGTATGGCTGACGCTAACAAAGCATTCGCTCACTACCGCTGGTAAACTAGCAGTATTGACTGATTGTATTATCTATTTTTGGATTTTATCCAAAGGTAGATATATGGCTAGCAAGAGTTTCTCTTGCTAGCCATACTCTTTTTACGGACTTGGACTTTTGAATAGTTCTTATAAGAGATAAAAGTCTTATTAATTAAGTGTTTGGGTTTAGTTACTCATCAATAAATATTTACTTAATAACATTTAACATACATTGCTTGTTGTATTAACCGGTAATAGTAAGAGGATTTCATCTTGGCCCGTATCACCCCTATAGAGCGCTACCGTAATATTGGTATCTGTGCGCATGTTGATGCAGGTAAAACGACGACTACAGAACGCGTATTATTCTATACAGGTCTATCTCATAAAATTGGTGAAGTGCATGACGGCGCGGCCACTATGGACTGGATGGAACAAGAGCAAGAACGTGGTATAACCATTACGTCAGCAGCGACTACTTGTTTCTGGAAAGGTATGGAAGGTCAATTTGAAGATCACCGTATCAATATAATTGATACGCCTGGTCACGTTGATTTTACTATTGAAGTTGAACGTTCTTTACGTGTACTTGATGGTGCGGTACTTGTATTGTGTGGATCTTCAGGTGTTCAGCCGCAAACTGAAACGGTTTGGCGTCAAATGGAAAAATATGCAGTACCACGCATAGTTTTTGTTAACAAAATGGATAGAACAGGCGCAGATTTTCTTTATGTTGTTGAACAACTTAAAACTCGCCTAGGTGCGAATGCAGTACCTATTCATTTAGCTATCGGTGCAGAAGACGAATTTGAAGGCGTTGTTGACCTTATTAAAATGAAGGCAATCAACTGGAACGAAAGCGATCATGGCATGACATTCAGCTATGACGATATTCCTGCTGATATGCAAGAACTTGCTGAAGAATGGCGTGAAAACTTAGTGTCAGAAGCCGCTGAAGCGAATGAAGAGTTAATGGATAAATACCTTGAAGAAGGTGAATTAACCGAAGACGAGATTAAAATAGGTTTACGTGCACGTACGCTAGCAAATGATATTATTTTGTGTAGCTGTGGTAGCGCCTTTAAAAACAAAGGTGTTCAAGCCGTGCTTGATGCTGTTATTGAATATTTACCATCGCCTACAGAAGTAGCCGCGATTACGGGTATAAATGACGACAAAGATGAAACAGAAGGTACTCGTACTGCTGACGATGATGCACCTTTTTCGGCATTAGCTTTTAAAATAGCAACAGACCCGTTTGTTGGTACACTCACCTTCTTCCGTGTATATTCAGGTGTGGTACAAACAGGCGATAGCGTTTACAACCCAGTAAAGGGTAAAAAAGAGCGCTTTGGTCGAATAGTACAAATGCATGCTAATGACAGACAAGAAATTAAAGAAGTTCGTGCGGGTGATATCGCTGCTGCCATTGGTTTGAAAGATGTGACCACGGGTGATACTTTATGTGATGTTAAGCAGGTTATTACACTTGAACGCATGGAGTTTCCTGAACCAGTCATTTCAGTTGCAGTAGAACCAAGAACACTGGCAGCACAAGAAAAAATGGGTGTTGCGCTAGGTAAACTTGCTGCAGAAGACCCTTCGTTTAGAGTAGCAACTGACGACGAAACAGGACAAACCATTATTTCTGGTATGGGTGAGCTACACTTAGATATTCTTGTTGAACGTATGAAGCGTGAATTTGGTGTTGAGTGTAATGTGGGTAATCCACAAGTTTCTTATCGTGAAACTATTCGAGGTACCGTTGAGGTTGAAGGTAAATTTATACGTCAATCAGGCGGTAAAGGCCAATTTGGTCATGTTTGGTTGAAAATGGAACCTAATGAAGAAGGTGCTGGGTTTGAGTTTGTTAACGAAATTGTTGGCGGCACAGTACCAAAAGAATTTATTCCAGCAGTAGAAAAAGGCTGTAGAGATCAAATGGACAGTGGTGTTTTAGCTGGGTATCCATTGTTAGACATTAAAGTCACGCTTTATGATGGTTCGTTTCATGATGTTGACTCTAATGAGATAGCATTTAAAGTAGCTGCTTCAATGGGCTTTAGAAAAGGTGCGCTAGAAGCGAATCCTGTTATTTTAGAGCCGATGATGAAAGTAGAAGTTACCACACCAGATGCCAATATGGGTGATGTTGTAGGTGACTTAAACCGTAGACGCGGTATGATTGACGGTATGGATGAAGGTCCTACTGGTTTAAAAATTGTAAATGCATTGGTACCATTAGCTGAAATGTTCGGTTATGCTACCGACTTGCGTAGTGCTACTCAAGGTCGTGCATCTTACTCTATGGAGTTTCAGCAGTATAATGAAGCGCCAAAAATAGTAGCACAAAAAATTATGGAAACTCGTTAGAGTATCTATTAAAAGAATATTTTATTTTACATCTGGCAAGGTCATTTTGACTGCGCCTTTTAATTTATATTGTTTACTAAACTTTAAGGTAATTGAAAAATGGCTAAAGCAAAATTTGAACGTCTAAAACCACATGTTAACGTTGGTACTATCGGTCACGTAGATCACGGTAAAACAACATTAACTGCTGCTATCTCTGCGGTTTTAACTAAAGTACACGGTGGTGAAGTTAAAGATTTCGCACAAATCGATAATGCTCCTGAAGAGCGTGAACGTGGTATTACAATCAATACTTCTCACATCGAATATGATACAGCTGCACGTCACTATGCACACGTAGATTGTCCTGGTCACGCCGATTATATCAAAAATATGATCACTGGTGCTGCACAAATGGATGGCGCTATCTTAGTAGTTGCTGCTACAGATGGTCCTATGCCACAAACACGTGAGCACATCTTGTTATCACGTCAGGTTGGTGTACCTTTCATCATCGTATTCATGAACAAATGTGATGTTGTTGATGATGATGAGTTATTAGAATTAGTAGAAATGGAAGTTCGTGAACTTCTTTCTGAATATGACTTCCCAGGTGATGATTTACCGGTAATTCAAGGTTCAGCACTTGGCGCTCTTCAAGGCGACGAGAAATGGGAAGCGAAAGTAATCGAACTTGCTGATGCATTAGATAACTACATTCCAGAGCCAGAGCGTGCAATCGACGGAGCATTCATCATGCCTATCGAAGATGTATTCTCAATCTCAGGTCGTGGTACTGTTGTTACTGGTCGTGTTGAGCGCGGTATCATCAAAATTGGTGAAGAAGTAGAAGTTGTTGGTATCCGTGATACACAAA
>CAJWZC010000143.1 GCA_913049915.1 uncultured Colwellia sp. | reverse complement strand
AGTAATTATATTACCATTAATTTCAGTGGCAGGTGAAGGGCTTGCTAAGCGGATATCTTTTAAATTAAAACCTAAAGGTATATCTTGCTTTAATGTTAATAATTTTCTTGCTAAATCCATTTGCACAAGGCTTTGAGTTAACTTTTCTGTAAGGGAGCTTTTTAAGTCTGTTGCGGCAAGTATTGCTTTTAATGAACCATATTGATTAATCAATTTAGCCGCATTGACTTGACCTATACCACTAACACCTTCAATTTTATTGGTATTGTCACCCGTTAATGTCCAAAAGTCGATGAGTTGAGAATACTTAACATTAAACTTATTTTGAACATGTTCTTCATCCATATAACGACGATTAAAGTAATCATAAATATGAATGTTAGGACTAAGTAGCTGTAAAAAGCCTTTATCAGTTGAAATTATAGTAACTCTTTGGCCATGAAGCGCCATTTTTACCGCTAAAGTAGCAATAAGATCATCCGCTTCGTCTTCATCAGATGTTAGTGAGTCAACTCCTTGCTCCATAAAAGCATCTTGTATATCAAGTAATTTATTCGCAAGATGGTCAGGCATTTGTTTTCTACCTTTTTTATAACCCTCAAAAAGTTGATAGCGCCAGCAAGGCTGCTGACTATCAAATACTGCTAGTGCATGGCTAGGCTTATGCTGATCGATGATCTTTATTAGAGCATTTTCACAGGTTTTTTGAGTATTAAATAGTACCTGTTGTAATGTGCTTGCCGATAATCCATCACTATCTTGCTGTTTTATTTGGATAAAAGGACGCTCTTGTACCGCGTATACGCGACGTATTAAGTTTAGAGCGTCAATAAGTATTAAGTGAGCGGCCAATGTTAACTCTCAACAACTTTATAACAAGGGATATATAAACTACCAGGGAGTTTCATACGTTGTTGCTCAACAAATGAAGCAAGTAGTTTATCCATGAGCGCCATTATTCTCTTATCTCCAGATATTTCAAAAGGTCCAAATTCTCTAATTGCTTTGATGCCGCCCGATTTTACATTACCAGCGACTATACCTGAAAAGGCGCGGCGTAAATTAGCAGCAAGTTCAGCTGTAGGAAGGTCATGGCTAATATTTAAATTAGCCATGTTCTCATGAGTAGGCTCAAAAGGATGTTGGAAATCATCAGCTATCATAAGTGACCAGTTAAAGTGAAAAGCATCGCCCGTTTTCTTTCTATGAGCGAGTACTTTATCTAGATCGACTTTCATCAACTGAGCAACTTTAACGGCATCATCAACAACTATTTGGTATAAAGACTGTGCTTTTTTACCTAGTGTTGCACCGATAAAAGCATCTATTTCATTAAAATACTCAATAGCACTTTCAGGCCCGGTAAGAATAATAGGTAATTTTTGTTCTGCATTTTTTTCGTTGAGCATAATACCTAAAATGTAGAGCAACTCTTCAGCAGTTCCTGCACCACCTGGAAAAATAATAATACCATGAGACATACGAACAAATGCTTCTAAACGTTTTTCAATATCAGGCATGATAACTAATTCATTGACAATTGGATTGGGTGGCTCCGCAGCAATAATGCTAGGCTCCGTTAAACCAACATAACGTCCTTCTTTAATACGCTGCTTAGCATGGCCAATTGTTGCACCTTTCATAGGCCCTTTCATAGCCCCTGGGCCACAACCTGTACATATATTAAACCCACGTAAACCCAGTTGGTAACCAACATCTTTAGTATATTTATACTCATTATGTTTGATTGAATGACCGCCCCAGCAGGTAACTAAATTTGGTTCGGTTTCGGGTAAGATAACATTCGCATTTCTGAGGATATCAAACGTAGCATCAGTAATACCCTCCGAGGTGCTTGGCATTGTTCTATATCGGTTATTAAGAAAAAGGATATCACGTAATACGGCCGAAAGATGTTCTCTAATACCCCGGATGATTTTATCGTCAACAAAAGCATGAGTAGGGGGATTCTTTAAGTCGATCTTGACGCCACGCTCTCGCCTCAATACTTGTATTTCAAATGAAAGATACTCCTGATATATCTCTTCAGCATCATCAGTATTTGAGCCAGCGTTGAGTACTGCAAGAGAACAATTTCGATAAAGTCGATATAAGGTAGTACTTACAGACTGTTGCAGTTGATCCACTTCGGCTTGTGATAGCAAGTTCATATTACCAACAGGGTTAATTTGAGTATGCATAATTTACTCCTTTATGCTGATGACTAATATACGGTGATTAAATTTCAGTAATTTTATGAGGTATTAAAAGCTGTTATTGAATAGCTATATTACATAATTACTTCAGTTAAATTACTTAATGTAAATGACTTGATTCTTACCTTGTTTCTTAGCTTTATACATTGCTTGGTCAGCACGCTCGAAAGCAGTATGAATGTTATCATTTGATGTAATATGCGTTACGCCAATTGATAGAGTAATACTGACTTTATTACTTTTAAATTTAAAAGGTAATCGAGCAACAAATCTATTTAGAGCATTAAGTTCTATTATTAAGGTTTCTTCTTGAATTTTAGAATAAATTAAAACAAACTCTTCGCCACCATAACGACCAACAAAAACACCTTTGCTCACATTTTTCACAATTGAGTTAGCAATGACTTGTAGTGTTTTATCGCCAGCAGTATGTCCATAGGTATCATTAATATTTTTAAAGTCGTCAATATCTATAACAACCAGAGCAAGTTCAAACGGTTTGTGATGAAAGCGTACCATGGACTTAGCAAAAAAATCATCAAAAGCGGCTCTATTAGCAAGTTTTGTCAGCGCATCTTGCATACTCTTTTTTTGTTGGTCGGCAAGTTTCATCTCAAACGCTATACTTTGCTTTTCAAGCTGTTCAACTTTTACGGACATCTCATTGAGTTTATCGGCTAATAGTTGCTGACTTTTTTGTTCAAATTTTAACTTTTGCTCTAACGTAAGGGCAATGTATTGGAGTTTGTCATTAATGTCTTCTTTAACTTGGTTTAATGATAGTGCTTTCTCGACACTACCCGTCATATCTGTCAATTGATTTTGTAGTTTATTATTAATTTTCTGATTAGCGATATGAGAGGTTTTTTGTGAGACTATGGTTTCTTTAACTGCAACTTGAACTGTTGTCAGTGTGGCGCTAATACTAGTTAAAAAGATTTCTGCACTGTTTTTCTCGTCTTTAAAATCTGCAACAATGACATCAAATATATCGACTAGGTGATGGAGAACTTCATTACTTGATTGATCAGCCATTAACTTTTTCTTAATAGCTAATAAATCATTGGTATGACCTTTAGATAATGGTAATGAACTTAGCGATACCGATATTTTTTCAAGTATATTTATATCAAAGGTTGTTGAATCATAGTTTTTTGAAAATTTATTTGGTGTCGCAACAATTGCTTGGGGTTGTAAAAGTCCCTGTGTCGAAGTTGTATTTTTAGATTTTAAAGCATGATCATAAAAGCTTAACAATTTACTCAATAAAGGAATGTATTGTATTAAAGAATCTTTACTTTGTTTTGTTTTTGTTAATAAAACACGTAGGTCTCGGCGTAAGTTATCAGGTAAACCATTTGTTTTTTGTAAACTTCCACCAGCTTGTATAAATTGCTCATGCGTATAAGCAATAGTTTTTTCATTAGTTAAGCTGTGTTGTTGCAATAATTTAGAAATGATAGAAATCTTTTCTTCAATGTCAGAAATTGGCGCTGATTTAGTAAATAAGGTACGTAATTGTGCCAAACGGTTATCTAATTCAATATCTATACCTTTAGAGATTAGTGATAATTTACTAATGAATTGAATGAGCAGGTTGGATTGCAGAGTAAAATCTTCTTCTAGTGAACTACGAGACTCAATTGCGCTATCGAGTTTTCTTTTAAGTGCAACTAGTTGCTTTGTCGCAACATTACTGTCATTCATAAAACCAATTAATCCTTTATTGAGAGGGGTACTTAGTGCGTCATTTAGTAAAAGAAGAGACGTACTTGTCTATATTTTATCGACTGTGTAGCTAACCAGTTTATAGCTTTTACTGTAATCTTAGTATAAGACAATTTATAGCATAAAAACGTTATTTATCAGTATACAGGTAAAAATATTTAACTTTCATTGACCTGTGCTATTTTTTTGTAGTAATAAGTACTAAGTATTTATTCTTTGATAAAATAATTAAACTTTAACATAGCTTCGTCCTACCCTAATGAGACAACCAATTTCTGTGTTTAACTATAAAGTTAAACTAATCATAGCAGTATCTTTATTTCTTACTCATCTAATTTCAGCTCATGCGTGTATAAAATTTAACATTAGTATAGATCAACCAAAACATAACCTAGTCATCGGAGAACTTAAATTTGATCAAGTTAATGGTGAACAGGTTAACTTTAACTTACTAGACGGTATGAAAAACTTAACTTAACTAACGTGATGTATATACCCATCACACTTCAAGATGTAGATTTTAACACCTAAAAATTGTCATTAATTCGGGTAGCTAAAATATCACCTATTGTGGGAAGTGTTTCGCTAAAGAACTCATCAATTTTATCTCTAAACTCTTTCGCTGTTGCAACGTATTTATTGTTTCTGACATGTTCATTCATCACTTTCCATAACCGCTCTATTGGATCCAAATTAGGACTATATGGCACAAGATAATGAAGGGCTATATTAAGTGCTTGAGCTTTACTTTTGACATCGTGTGAACGATGATATCCCGCACCATCTAAAATCACATGAATACGTTTATCGCTCTGACTATTAGCACGTAATTCCATAAAAAAGTGCTGAATAGTTTCACCGTTCACTTTATCGTAACGTTTCACTTGAGCGGCTGCTAAGTCATTTAAATTA
>CAJWZC010000142.1 GCA_913049915.1 uncultured Colwellia sp. | reverse complement strand
CAGGAGCAAAAGCCAACTGTTTTTAGTCCTGATTGATTTGCTTGTTAGCAATACTTTATGCGAACTGTTTTACAGTTAATGTCTTGAGGTAATTGTATAGACGGTTTTTAACTTGTGGAGTTAAGCCTAAACTAATTAAGAAGGTTGAAAAAATAGAGATGAACATAATACTTTTGATTATTTTTGCGCCTGTCAGTAACGCTAAAAGCATTAATAGAGCAACATAACCTATACCGATGAAGCCTAGAAAAAGGCACATTCCCTTAATATCGTTATTCATAATTTTCCTTAACTGAATTTTAACTACGCTTATTCTAACCTAATAACATGAAAACACACTCATAATTATTGGTATTGCTAACGCCGCGCTAAGCGGCAAAAAGTTGTTGGCTAAAATGAGTGAGGAACGAACAAAAGCCAACTGTTTTTTGTCCGTTCTTGAGCGCCTTGTTAGCTGCTGGTTATAATTAATAATGGTAGCGGCAGGATATAACTGTAATATGACTATCATTAACTGCATATACAAGACGATTCGATTCATCCACACGTCTTGACCAAAAACCTGATAAATTCTCTTTTAAAGGTTCAGGTTTTCCGATTCCCTCAAATGGAGAGCGCTTAGTGTCGGTAACTAATTTATTAATTCTTTTAAGCGTTTTTTTATCTTGCCCTTGCCAATATACATAATCAGTCCATGCATCATCGGTCCACGCTAACAACCTAGTCATTTAATATTTCTCGCTCAATCACTTGAGCTGATTTATATTGTTCAATAGAGCGTGTTAAATGAGCCGCGTTAGCGGGTGACTTTAATAAATGAACAGTTTCCATCAAGCTGTTGTAATGATCCATAGACATAACAACAGCATCTTCAGAATCTCTACGTGTAATTACAGTATAGTCTGCGTCGTTTACGACATGATCAAGTACAGATTTAAGGCCATTTCTTGCTTCAGTAAAAGATACAATTCTCATAGTACCCTCCTTCTTAGTTGTACAGTTAATAAGACAAGTCTAACTAAAAAGAGTGACTTGTGCAAGATCAGGTACAAGTTTAGTTGAAACAGCTAACGCCCAATTAACAGGCAAAAAATAGTTGGTTAAAATAAGCGACGAAGGAGCAAAAACCAACTGTTTTTGTTCCGTTTGAAGTGCTTGTTAAAGAGCTACTCTTTATTGCCAAAATATAACGGGGAACTGCCCCCAGGTAGCCAATACTAAAACAAACTGTACAGAGATCATAATTGCCGCAACATCTAATTTAATTAGTTTACTTTGTAATTTTGCTCTTAGAGAAATCCATAAAGAAAATAACAAGGTTAGTGGCAAAATCCCTGAAAGAAAAGCCAAGGAAACACTTGCAGCTGTAATATCACCAAATTGTAGAAAGGATTGCTGAACATAGAGGTATATAGGTAAGCTGAACAGTAGAAGGTTTATAAATCCCCATTTTATTCGGACGAAGCTTACTTTGTCTCGTTTGATGACTCTAATTAATCCGACTAAAAATATATAAAACAGTCCAATTAGACCAAAGATTAAGCTTACCCAATAAAGCACCAATGTTATAACTGAAACTTGCTTAAACGTTTTAAGACCATCACTAACAAACAATCTACTTTCACTATCCCAATAGAAAACATGAGAAGCTTGTGTCCTGTTAACATCTCTAAATAAGCGATCGCCGACTTGAATTAAGCGCCTATCGGCATTTTGTAATGACTTCATTACAAGGTGCTCGTTTAATTGTTCTAACCAAATAAAATTGAAAAGCATATCAATGAATTCAAATTCTGCCATATTATTTGGGGATGGTAGATAAATGCCCTCCAGCTTTGACAACCCAACTTCCTTTCCCGTGGTCTCTGCAATAGACGCTGACACCACGCTTAGTTTATTGATAAATAATTCATTAAACTTTTCATAGTCGGCAGTTTCGTTATCCGTGTTAGCTGCGTAAAAAAATCCCTTTTTTTCATCTGGAAAAAGGCAAATATAGGCTCTAAATCCAAATGTTGTACCCGGATGACACATGCCAAGCACGTTATGCCGATCTCTATTAGCAAACGCAAGACCATGCCCAATATTCAGGCCTGCTATATGTGCTTTAGTGTTGAAAGGATTAGTAAGCATTCTCATATGCTCAGGTTTTACAAAATTTTGACCGTTTACTTTGCCTTCATTCAACAAAAAATTCATAAACTTAGCCATATCAGGGGCGGTAGTTGTGAATTGTCCCGCTGGTCTAAGATAGCTAGGCACAGCAATTTGAGTAACATTATTTTCATGATAGCCCATCGCTAATAAAGGATCGGCGAACTGACCTTGTTGGCTGATAAACTCAAAGCTACTGTCATACATTTCTAAAGGGTCTAAAAGGTTGTCATCGAGGAACTCTTCATAACGCTGGTTGGTGACAGCTTCTATAACCATCGCAAGCAATGTATACCCCATATTGGAATATGAGTATTGCGTTCCTGGTTCAGTTCTAATCTTTAATAAATTTTGTCTGCTTGATTCAAAAGCTTCTTCAAGTGGCGTATTTGGCAAAGGTTTAGTGCTTAGTAACTGCCACATCCTGATATTGTCTAATCCAGCAGTATGATCGAGTAAGTTTTGGACCTTGATAGGTGAACGATGATGCCAAACATTGTTGAAGTTCAATCCTGACAATAGTACTTCAATATTGCTATCTAATGAGAGTCTCCCTTCAAATATTAAATGAAGAACACCCATTGCCAGAACCGATTTAGTAACTGAGCCTACATGCATTTTTTGTGCAGGCTTCATATGTTCAAGCTTTGAAATATTTGCATATCCAGCACTGCCAACTTCAACATGTCCCTTTGAAACTGTTGACCAAGATAATCCTACAATATCTTCATTTTCGATAGCATTTTTGATTTCAGTTTCAATATGAGTATCACTTTCGGCATAAGCAATATTTAATGAAAACAAAACTAAAAATAATGATAAGATCTTTGGGTGCATCAACTTCTCAGTATACGACTAGCGTTTTAACGCCCCATTAAGAGGCAAAAATACGTTTGCTAAAATGGTTGAGGGACGAAAACAGCAGACGTATTTTTGTCCTGCTTAAATGGCTTGTTAGCCGTATTTAGCTTTGTAAAAGAAACCTGCGCAGATCTCGTTCTTGGCGCATGACATGTAAAATATAAACCTTGTCGCTATCCACCTTATAGAAAATACGACATGGATTAACAACAACCTCACGGTAGTTCAGGTTACTTAACTCAATTGGTCTTTTCCCTGATTCAGGATGATTCTCAAGTCTTAATATTTTATCAAAAATTTTACGCATTAAACTTTTAGCGGCGGTGATATTACTTAAAGCAATATATTCAGCGATTCTATTTAAATCATCAATAGCTGGAGATGTCCATATTACTTCAGCCATTTGCTCATTTTCTCTTTTGCTTCTTGATCCGAGAATACATTACCATTTTTAATAGCTTGTTCTCCGCGTGCAACACCTTCAAGAATGGCCATTCGTTGTTGCATGAACTCATAATCCTCAACATCAACTAAATAAGCAGATGGCTGACCGTGCTCTGTAATTAACACTGGTTCTTTGGAAATGTGAAGATCCGCTAAAATTTTAGTGGCTTGGCGTTTTAACGTTGTAACTAGTTCGACTCTCATGATGATTCCTATTTAGAGATAAACGATGTATCACTATAGTATCACAAAAATTCAAGCTTACAACTATACGGCTAACGCCCTGTTAAGGGGCAAAAAATGGTTTGCTAAAATGTTGAGGAACGAAACAGAAAACTTTTTTTGTCCCTCTTGAACAGCTTGTTATGTGCTTTTGCATACATTTGATCTACAATGTAATACAAAGTAAGCTAAATAGGTACTAAAAAATGAAAACAGAAATGCTCACAACTCGTATTGATCATGATACAAAACTAGCTTTTACTCATATTTGTGATGAAGTAGGCTTAAGCCCTTCACAAGCCCTTAAGCTTTTTGCTCGCGCTGTAATAAATTACGGTGGAATTCCTTTTGAATTAAAAGCAAAACAACCAAATGTTATGACCGTAACAGCTATCCAAGAACTTTCACAAGGTTTAGGAGAAAAATCAGAGAGTGTTACCAGCCTTATTTCAGAGTTAACTGAAGATAAAGTAGTAAATGTTAATTCTTGATTATTCTTCTCAATTTAAAAAAGACTTTAAAAAAATAACAAAATTACCAATACCTGAGATTATTGAAGTGGGTAATGTTATATCAACACTTCAAAAAAGTTTAATTCTTGATGCTAAATATGTGGATCATGCTCTAGTTGGAAATTGGCATGGTTTCAGAGATTGTCACATAAAACCTGATTTAGTTTTAATTTACCGTATACATGAAACTTATTTACAACTGGCTAGAGTTGGGACGCACAACGATGTGTTTTAAGCACATAACGCCCCATTAAGAGGCAAAAAACAGCTTGCTATAATGCCTGAGGAACGAAGGACAGCAAGCTGTTTTTTGTCCTTTTGAATGGCTTGTTATGTGTTTGGATCATCATCAGAAACAATCCACTTTCTAGTTTTAAAAATAAATAGCATTGTAACAAACATTACACCACAAGCGACTAGGGCGTAGGGATTAAAAGGGAAATAATAAGTTAAAAATGGAGTTCCTAGCGCGACGAGAATGATAGAAAGGTTAAATAGTATTGATGACAGCCTACTTAGCTGTAACCATGATGAGCATCCTTGACACTTAATTTTACCGCCCCATATATTTTTCCATTTAACAGGAGTGTTACTGTCAAACTTGATTTTTACGCTACAATTTGGACATTCCATTTTAATGACTCTCCTTGATTTAATTTATGCGAAACTTAAAAAACACATAACGCCCAATTAACAGGCAAAAAATAGTTGGTTAAAATAAGCGACGAAGGAGCAAAA
>CAJWZC010000141.1 GCA_913049915.1 uncultured Colwellia sp. | reverse complement strand
TAGTTAGTGACTTGACCATCATTCGCATCAGCGCCAACGTTAAAGAAATCACGAACGTAGCCTTCTAACTTTTCTGCACGATACTTTTCAAAACAAGGATCTATATCTTGGTATTTACCACAAAACAATCGATTTAAATTTTCAGTTTGAAAGCGTTTTGCGATATTCATCGCAACAGGATTCCCCATAATTAATAGGGTACGGTGCTTAACTTGAACTTTTTGCGCAATAATATCACTAATTAACTGTTGTACTATTTCAATCGGAGCAGTTTCATTACCATGAATACCCGATGAAATAACAATACTCTTACTTGGCGTCGCCAGCTTTTCGTTAACTAGCTCAGCTTCAACACTTTCTGGTTCAACCATTTCAGGCTCAATCAAGAGAACCCCAGTATCGAGCAAGCTAATTTTCGCTTTTTTGACCTTAAAATTTAATTGGTTATCGGTGCCCGTTTGAACAAAACCTTGCTCAAATTGGCGCGTTAACGCGATAAAGTCACCTTGCTCGACAAAGTAGCGATAAGCTTGGATAAAGTTATCAGCCATAATGTCAGTAAGGTTTTGTGGTATAAGAGTATTGTTGTTTTGCATTTAGAATTTCATACCAGGCGTTAATGTTTCAGGTAAGCTAACTTTCTCAGCTTCTACTGAAGCGATAGGGTAGGCACAATAATCAGCAGCATAAAATGCGCTAGCTCTATGGTTACCACTAGCACCAATACCACCAAACGGTGCAGCACTGCTTGCACCAGTAATTGGTTTATTCCAGTTAACTATACCTGCACGAATGCGAGTAAAGAAGTGATTGTAAGATACTTCGCTGTCAGATAACAAGCCAGCAGATAAGCCAAAACCAGTATTATTCGCTTCATCAATCGCTTTATCGAAATCGGTGTAACGATATACTTTAACTAACGGACCAAAGTATTCTTCATCAGGGATATCAGCAATAATATCACTCACGTCAATAATACCCGGAGAAACAAAACCAGTACCGGCTTCTAGGTGCTTAAGTTCTACAATTGATGTTGCACCAAGCGCGAGTAATTTAGCTTGTGCATCGACTAAGCTAAGTGCCGCTTTTTCTGAGATCATAGAGCCCATAAATGGCTGTTCTTTATCATCAAAATAACCAATAGTTAAGTTTTTAGTAACTTCGATAAGTCGTGCTAAAATAGCATCACCTTGTTCATTTGCTTCAATGAATAAACGACGAGCACAAGTACAGCGTTGGCCAGTAGTTACAAATGCAGATTGTACAATATCGTGCACAACCGCATCAATGTTGCTAACATCTTTAACAACAAGTGGATTATTACCACCCATTTCTAGCGCCAGAATTTTACCCGGTTGACCAGCAAATTGTTCATGCAAGATATGACCTGTTGTAGAGCTACCGGTGAAAAACAAACCATCAATCATTTTATGGCTAGCAAGGGCTTTACCTGTTTCTACTTCACCTTGAACTAGGTTAATAACACCGTTAGGTAAACCAGCTTTTTCCCAAAGTTTTAACATTTCTTCTGCAACACGAGGCGTCAATTCACTTGGCTTAAATACAATCGTATTACCGGCAATTAATGCTGGCACTATGTGGCCATTTGGTAAGTGACCAGGGAAGTTGTAAGGACCAAAGATAGCAACAACACCATGAGGCTTGTGACGGATAAAGGCTTTAGCACCAGGCATTGGATTTTCTACCGTACCAGTACGCTCGTTGTAAGCTTTAAGTGAAATAGCTACTTTAGCTACCATTGCGCCTGCTTCACCAGTAGTTTCCCACTTTGGCTTGCCTGTTTCTAAAGCAATAGTTGTTGCTAACGCATCTTTGTTCTCAGCTAATAACTCAGCGAATTTTGTTACCACAGCAACACGTTCTTTTAGGCTAATATTTGCCCAGCTTTCAAATGCTTGACGAGCGCTTAGTACTGCATCGTTTACTTGAACTGCATTGGCTGTTTTACCTTGCCAAATTACTTCATTACGAGCCGGGTTAGATGAACTAACATCATGACCTAAGCCTGCTTGCCATTGACCATTAATAAATTGAACTGGATTTGTGTGAGACATGATATTTCCTTCTCATTGATAGTGGTGACAGAGAGGTTCTACTGTCACCATTAATAATTTGATGAGTGACTATTATCAGCCACGCTAAATCAGTAACTTGTAGTGCTAAATAGCTAGAAGCTAACTAAAGACTAGTTTGAAATTAAACGGACCCATTCACCTTCATTGACCATTAAAGCATCTGCAACGTCTTGGCTAATCACAACTTGATTAGCCGTATCACGTAATGAAAGCGGCGCTTGAGTGGCCCTAAAGTCTGCAACTTTACTATTACAAATAATATAATTATCTGTTGATTGCACTTCACCTATAATAACTTGGCAGCGCTTACTTTGATTTACAGTTCTAATATTGTTGATATGTGATTCAACGGTAGGGCCAGCATCAAAAATATCAACATAACCACGTCTTGCAAAACCTTCTGCTTCTAATAAGCGAAGTGCAGGTACTGTTTGCGGATGAACTTTATTAATAACAGCTTGCGCGTCTTTGCTCAGCAAATTAACGTAAATTGGGTATTTAGGCATTAACTCAGCAATAAATTCTTTTTTACCTATCCCCGTCAAGTAATCAGCGGTAGGAAAGTCCATCGAGAAAAAGTGTTCTTCAAGCCAATTCCAAAAAGGTGAACTACCATTATGATCTGACACACCTCGCATTTCTGCAATAATGGTGTCAGAAAAACGCTCTTTATGTTCTGCAATAAATAGAAAACGAAAACGAGATAGAAAACGACCATTACTATTTTTACGATGGCTATCACTTAAGAATAAAGTACAAATTTCACTAGCGCCGGTATAATCATTACACAGTGATAATGTTTCTACGGTATTGTAAATATTTAGTTCGCGTGAGCTATGGACAACTTTACCCAAGTGATAATGATAAAAAGCATCATCTAAGCCTACCGCTGCCTCAATACCACTGGTTCCTACAACTTTACCTGTTTCGGTATCTTCCATTACAAAAAGATAGCCTTCATTACCTGCTTGACTCACTTTTTTAGAAAATGACTCTTCTGCATGGCTAATACGTTGTTGAAGTAGTAGGTCATTTACTGGTAGTGAAGTAAAACCGTGGCCAGAGTCTATCGCAATACGATATAGGGCTTTTTGGTCACTTTTTTTAATTGGACGTACAATGATCATAAATGCTCTCGAAGAAAGGGAGTGGTATATAGCAAACGGATTAATCTACTACTCAATAAATCAGTCTCATTGGTAGTATCTGCTCAAACCTTGGCGTTAAGAGCAGGTACTTTTTAGTATTAACTAAATCAAACTAAGCTAGCAATAGCTTTTTCAAAACGTGCTAACCCAAGGGTAATATCTTCATCAGGAATAACGAGTGAAGGGGCAAAGCGGATAATACTTGCGCCAGCAACTAATACCATTAGGCCTTCGTCCATGGCAGCATTTAAAAATACTTTAGCTTTGCCTTGGTAGTTTTCGTTTAATACCGCACCAATTAACAAACCTTTACCACGGATTTCAGAGAAAATATTATATTTAGCATTAATTGCGTTTAAGCCAGCAACATAAATTTTAGCTTTTGATTTGATACCCGCCAACACTTCGGGCGAGTTTACTGTATCTAGTACAGCTTCAGAAACAGCACAAGCTAATGGGTTGCCACCATAAGTACTTCCATGAGTACCTATTTTAAGATGCTTAGCAATCTCAGTCGTCGTGAGCATAGCGCCGATAGGAAAACCGCCACCTAAACCTTTAGCTGACGTTAAAATATCAGGCGTTACACCAAGGTCCATATAAGCGTATAAATCACCTAAACGGCCAATACCTGTTTGCACTTCATCAAAAATTAATAATGCGTTGTGTTGATTACATAAAGCACTAACACCTTTAATGAACTCATCTGTAGGTGCAACAACACCGCCTTCACCTTGTAATGGTTCAATCATTACAGCACACGTTCTATTAGATATTAATGCTTTTAAGCTATCAAGATTATTATATTCTGCATGGTCGATGTCACCTGGTTTAGGGCCAAAGCCATCCGAATAGGCTGTTTGACCACCCACAGTCACGGTGAAGAAAGTACGGCCGTGGAAACCTTGCTTAAAAGCAATAATTTGCGATTTGTCAGCACCATGTACGTCTAATGCCCAACGACGAGCTAACTTAAGTGCGGCTTCGTTTGCTTCAGCACCTGAATTACAAAAGTAAACTTTTTCTGCAAAAGTACTATCAACTAGTTTTTTAGCTAAACGTAATGCTGGTTCGTTTGTTTGAACATTTGATAAATGCCAGATTTTCTCGCCTTGCTCTTTTAAAGCACCCACTAATGCTGGATGACAGTGACCAAGAGCACTAACGGCAATACCACCGGCGAAATCAATATACTCTTTGTCTTGTTGATCCCATACTCGAGAGCCTTGACCGCGAACGGGAATAACCGCTGAAGGTGCATAGTTTGGCACCATTACATCATCAAATAAGCCGCGTTCAACTGAAAAATGTTCTGACATTTTTAAAATCCTCTTTATAAGTAGGTAATATTTTTAACAGCTTACTGTATTATTTAGATATTGCTTAACTAATCGCTAATATATTACGATAAATAATTACTGTGCGTTAAAAGTAGAGATATAGTATGACAGAAAACAGACGTCTTGTCTTGTTGTGCTAGTCTGTAGGCCTGATTAAACAAAGGCTTAGCTACTTTTATTCATTAAAAATGAATATTTATCGCTTCTTATATTTTGTTTGAATAAGGGGGGGAATTGAAGGAGTAGTGTTTGCTTGATAAAATCCATCAAGGTAATATTTTAATAATTAATCAGAAAAAATTCATGAAAAAATCAGCATAGTGTTACAATTAAGCGACAAAAGAAAGGATGTAGCCCCTAGAATTTTTTATAGTCTAACTAAAGTTGAGCTTGATGTGGTCAATATCACTTTTTTTCAGTAGCGTTATTTCCGCAGGTGTTAAATTAACCGCATTGAATAAAATTTTACTTTCATCACTATCAATAAGGCCTTCTTTCATCAAGACGCGAAAT
>CAJWZC010000140.1 GCA_913049915.1 uncultured Colwellia sp. | reverse complement strand
CCCTGTTACCGCCGTGAAAGGGCGGTGTCCTAGGCCTCTAGACGATAGGGACACAAATTAATTGCCTACATTATAAATAATATAAAAAAACTAATTAAACTATCTGTTTTTTGTAAATATCAACTCAAGAGTTAACCTGAACAAAAAACCTAATATGGTGGAGCTATGCGGGATCGAACCGCAGACCTCTTCGCTGCCAGCGAAGCGCTCTCCCAGCTGAGCTATAGCCCCGAATTAATCGATTCGTTTAATAACTGGCCTAATAGCTATTAAACATGTTCTCAACTAGTGGACCTAACACTTGCTGAAAACGAGGCGCATTATGAGCAGCAGCCTTTAAACTGTCAACACTTATTTGTAAAAAAAAGAATTTATTTAGTAAGGAATGCTTTAACTGATCGCATAATGAGCAAGGTGTCTATTTATTGTCTAATCAAAGCTAACTTGCTGTAAATTCCATATAATTATTAACTATATAGAAATAGCTTTTTAGGAATTAAATATTACTCTTCTTGTTCTCCATAAGTTGAACCACCCTATTCCACTGTCCAATATAAGAATATTGTATCCATACCGTTAGTTCCTTTATCTTTTTGTTGTTTAACGGTATGGTTTACAGTACTTAGCCGTACCATAATGAAATAGTAAACCGTATGCAGCTCAAAAAACTTAACATAGTCGCAATTGGCGGCGGACACGGTTTAGGTCGTGTACTCTCTACTCTCTCTTTTATGGGGCATCAGCTCACAGGTGTTGTTACCACCACAGATAATGGTGGTTCAACAGGTCGATTAAGAAAAAGAAGTAGTACTATTGCCTGGGGTGATTTACGTAATTGTTTAACTCAGTTAGTTGATGAAAATTCAATTGGTAGTCAATTATTTAATTTTCGCTTTGAAGGAGAAGATGAACTGGGTGGCCATAACCTAGGTAACTTGATTCTTTACGGACTAGGGAAAGTTCAATCAAGCCCTATGGACTCTATTAAACTCGTACGTAGACTATTGGGCGTAAAAACACAGGTATTCCCTATGTCTGAAACACCAACAGATTTAATGGCCTTCTATCCTGAAGGGCGCTGTCGTCTTGGTGAGCTCTCCGTAGATGAAATGCCAATAATGCCTACCGATTTAATGTTAGCTCCATTAGTTAAGTCTGTTGCGCCTTGTATTGAAGCTATTAATAATGCAGATCTTATTATCTTAGGTCCAGGTAGCTTCTTAACAAGTGTTGTACCACCACTTTTAGTAAGAGATATAGCTAAAGCATTAAATAAACGCAAAGGACATAGTGTTTTTATTGATAATATCGTTGCAGAGCATAGCCCTGCAGCTAAGTTAACGTTAGATGAAAAATTGGAATGGATTAAAAGTAATATTGGTTGCTTGCCGATAGACAGCGTCATTTGCCAAGATAAAAATATCAGCTCAGATAAAGTGAATATAATTTGCCAAGACTTAAGTCACAACAACGTGGCACATCACCATGATAATGAAAAGCTCATCCATGCATTAGAAACTTGCGTAAAACAAATCGCTACCCGGCCTAATTTATTGTTCACTTAACGAGAATTAAAAAGGCTCAGAGGCAGGCATTGATTGAAGACAATGTTTATCCCTTCAATCAATAACATCGCATACAAGCCTTTTAAAAAAGCATTTAGATAACTCATTAGCAAACAGATAACATCACAAAAAAAATCAAATATAGACAAACTATAGTTAACTCATTTCACTTATTCTATGTATGCTATTTCACCTTATAAATTTAATGAAGAACACTTAACTAATAGAGTACTTATTCGTTATCGTCTTGGCTAATTCGACTAGCAACAGCACCTTTTTGATCTTTATATTTAGCATCTTTTCGCTTGTTGTAAGGACGTGCGGCACTTGATGACATTGTTTCAAAGTTTAATGCCGCTATTTTCATTTGTGGCCGAAGTGCTAACGGTAACTTACCACTGTTATAAAATTCTAACACTATTTGACCAGACCAACCGGGATCAATTCTATGAGCGGTTACATGCACCATTAGTCCTAAACGAGCTAATGATGAACGACCATCAAGCCAACCGACAATATTATCAGGTAATGTAACTGATTCAAGCGTTACCGCCAATGCTAGCTCCCCTGGATGTAAAAAGAAAGCATCACCATCTGCAATATGAATCTCATCACTCATGATAGAGTTCATTGCTTCTTGTACTTCAGCTTTTGGCGCACTTAAATCAATATAAGGCGCAGTATGATCTTGAAAAACTCTAAATTCATTACCCAATCGAATATCAACACTGACACCTGAAATCATTGAACTGTCAGGTTTTGGCTCAATAATGATTTTTCCATCATTAAGGTATTGTTCTATATCTTTATCACATAATCTCATAATGGTTTGTCTTTATCTTATTGTAACTATAGATTGCGCTTAAACCTTTGTAGTTTAAGTACGCGTGGTTATTGTTGCCGTTAGTGGGCTAGCATTGTCACACTGTAAAAATAATTGCGCCGAAACATTTCGAGCTATTTTACGGTAATGGTTAGCTATTTCACCAGCGCTATTTTCAATTATGTCAGATTCACCAAAATCAGCATCTTGGCGAATCGTAATATCTAAAGGTAATTGCCCCAATAGAACAGTTTCTTGATCTTCTGCCATGTGCTTGCCACCCTCCTGACCAAATATATGACTTTGATGACCACAGTTTTCGCATAAGTGGTAACTCATATTTTCTACAATACCTAATACCGGTACTTTAACCTTATCGAACATGGCAATACCTTTAACGGCATCAATTAGGGCTATATCTTGTGGTGTAGTAACTATAACCGCCGCTGCCACGGGTACTTTTTGTGCCAAAGTCAATTGAATATCACCGGTCCCAGGCGGCATATCAATAAGTAGATAATCGAGCTCTGGCCAGTCAGTTTCGTTTAATAATTGATTAAAAGCAGTACTAGCCATAGGACCTCGCCAAACAGTAGCATCGGCTTCATCAACTAAAAAGCCAATAGACATGGCACTTAACCCTTTAGCCCCTTTAATTGTTTTAGCGTACAGCGGAGTCATCAACTTACCGTCTGTAGAACTTGGCTTTTCATCTTTAAGACCGAGCATAGAGGGAATTGATGGACCGTATATATCGGCATCTAAAATCCCTACGCTTGCACCTTCTGCTATCAGCGCATAAGCCAAGTTAACTGTGGTAGTTGACTTACCTACCCCGCCTTTACCTGAGGCAATAGCAATAATATTAGCAACCCGTCCTTGAGGTAAAGAACCTTGTCCACTAATCTCTTGAGCTTTTCCTAGGGAAAACTGACGAACGGGTTTTATCGCTAATTCAATCTTAATTTTGACTGTACAGGCTAAATGCTCAGTTAACGTTTGTGCGAGTAAATCTAATTCACCTTGGCAAACAAAAGGCATGATGAGCTTGATAGTTATTTTCTTACTTTTTTGAATAATAACTAACTGCTGACAAACAGCGAGCACACCTTGTGGAAAGTTATTTGAATTATATTGCGTTAATGACTCTTTAATAAGTTCTTCAACTTCACCGTCATTGAGTGTTTCACCATGTGAATTTGCGTCAGTTTTAGACGTCTTTTTTGAGAAGATTTTGCCAAACATAATGACTCGGAGACCTTTAAATAAAAAAATAGCGAAATTAGTTGCATTCAACTAATGAAAATCATTGCTAAATTCTGTACTATTGCCGACATTATTACCATCAAAAACAACTATTTTTCATGTCTGAAACTACTTTATCTGAAGCTACATCAAACGCTGCATCGCATTCTTTACCAGAAAAGCGCAAAATTCTAGTTACTTGTGCTCTCCCATATGCCAATGGCTCTATCCATTTAGGCCATATGCTAGAGCACATTCAAACCGATATTTGGGTACGTTTTCAACGAATGCGCGGACATGAAACCTATTTTGTCTGTGCAGATGATGCTCATGGCACACCAATTATGCTTAAAGCACAAGAGCTTGGTATAACGCCAGAAGAAATGATTAAAGGTGTGCGTGAAGAGCGTATTAAAGACTTTAGTGATTTTCACATAAGCTTTGATAACTATCATACAACGCACAGTGAAGAAAACAAAGAATTCTCACAAGAAATATACAACCGTTTACATGCTAAAGGCCATATTAAAACTCGTGTTATTTCTCAGTTATTTGATCCTGAAAAAGGCATGTTCTTAGCTGATCGCTTTGTTAAAGGCACCTGTCCGAAATGTAAAAGTGAAGATGAGAACGGGGACAGCTGTGACAACTGTGGTGCGACTTATTCTCCAACAGAAGTGCTTAATCCACGTTCTGCTATTTCAGGCGCAACACCGATATTAAAAGATTCTGAGCATTACTTCTTTGACTTACCTGCTTTTGAAACCATGTTATCAGACTGGATCCGAAGTGGTACCTTACAAGAAGAAGTGGCTAATAAACTCAGTGAATGGTTCGACCAAGGTTTAAAACAGTGGGATATCAGCCGAGACGCGCCTTATTTTGGCTTTGAAATACCTAATGCCCCAGGCAAGTTTTTCTACGTATGGTTGGATGCTCCTTGCGGTTACATGGGTAGCTTTAAAAACTTATGTGATAAACAAAATATCGACTTTGATAGCTATTGGAATAAAGATTCAGACGCCGAGCTTTATCACTTTATTGGTAAAGACATTATTAACTTCCACAGCCTATTTTGGCCAGCGATGTTAGAAGGCGCTGATTATCGTAAGCCTACGGCTGTCTTTGCTCATGGTTTTGTTACCGTGAACGGCGAAAAAATGTCTAAATCAAAAGGTACGTTTATTAAAGCTAATACCTATTTAGCGCATTTAAATCCTGAATACTTACGTTATTACTACGCGACTAAGTTAACACACAAAATTGATGACTTAGATTTAAATCTTGAAGATTTTGTCCAACGCGTTAACTCAGATTTAGTCGGTAAAGTAGTTAATATCGCCTCTCGTTGTGCAAGTTTCATCACTAAACGTTTTGATGGCATGTTATCAACTAAAGTTGATGATCAAGCCCTAGCTGATGAAGTAATGGCTGCAGGTGATAGTATTGCGGCCCATTATGAGGCTCGCGATTTTGGTCGTGGAATGCGCGAAATCATGGCACTTGCTGATAAAGTAAATGAATATATCGCCATTAAAGAACCATGGCAGCTTGTTAAAGACGAAACTAAGCAACAAGAAGTACACGATATCTGTTCATTAGGTATCAACATGTTCCGTACCTTGATGATATATTTAAAACCTGTACTGCCAGTACTTGCCGATAGTACCGCGGCGTTCTTAAATCATGAGCTGGCTTG
>CAJWZC010000139.1 GCA_913049915.1 uncultured Colwellia sp. | reverse complement strand
GTAATCCGGCGATGGGCGCTTTATATCTCTTTGTTAAAGTAGATAATAAAAAATTCAACATCACCGATGATGAACGTATGATTTTAGACTTATTAAAACAAGAAAAAATACTATTAGTTCATGGTCGAGCGTTTAACATTAAAGAAAATAACTACTTTCGATTAGTGTTTTTACCTCATGTAGATGAGTTGATTCCTGCTCTTGAAAAACTAAAAAGTTTTTTTGCTACTTATAAACAAGTTGATGCTAGTTAAGAAGCGCAAATACTAACGAGTAGTTATTAATTTTAGCGAATAAGGAGCAATAATAAAAAGCGCACCTTAGTTTGGATGTTTGGTATACTCTTGATCAATCCTTGGTCATTAATGTTTGGTATTAAACCAGATAACATTACTGAACATTCATCTCAAGTTGTCATTCCTACTCATTTATTGACGGTTATTAAAAATAATAATTTTCATGGCAATATCAATACCGATAATATATTAATTATAATCATGTACCATGAAACTCGCTAGCGGTATTGTTAATCCAACCAAGTATGCCAATAAAGTAATCGATAGAGAATTTAAAAAGATTAATCTTCTGGTTCAATTAGATCAGGGTACTGCACTCTAACATCTAGAAATTCATCATAATTATCAATAATTATATGAACTAATTTAGCCTCAAACTTTTTATCTATTTGAGATAACAAGAACTCTTTTATCCTTTCAGCTTGCCAAGGTTCTTTATAACAACGCTTTGATCCCAAAGCATCAAAGACATCGGCAACAGCCATTATACGTGCTTCAATAGGTATTTCTTCCCCTTTTAATCCTTCAGGGTAACCACTTCCATCCCAATTCTCATGATGGAAATTGGCAAGGCGAGCAGCTAATTGAGAAATACTGACTGTAGACTTTTCTAAAATATTGGCACCAATTTGTGCATGTGATTGCATAATAGTCCAGTCGTGTCCCTCTAACTTTCCTTGATTATGTAAAATATGCTCAGGAATAGCTATCTTACCTAAATCATGTAATGGTGCTACTAATCGTATCGCTTCAACAAAACTTTCTTCCAAACCTAAATATCTTGCCAACATTTCGCAGATAATAGCAACACGACGTACATGTGCTCCCGTTTCTTTACTTCTCGCTTCAACAGCTTCCCCAACAATGAAGAGCAGTTCTTTTTGAGTTTTTTCTATTTCTTGTTGTTTGGTTAAGCTTTCAAGGATTAATGCAACATTAGTAGCAAATAACTCGGCTAAGTTGGCTTTAAAGTGCTCATGATCATCTTCAAACTCAATATATAACACAGATACTGAATTATTCGATGCACGGTAAAAACCAACAAAACAGCTCTCGTCACGATAATGAGTTTGGTCAATAAATACTTGTTGAATACGCGCTTTAACTTGTTGGTGGATATCCGATGTTTCTAATGAATCTGACTCACAAACGTACTTACCGGTACAAGCAATAATTGAACTAGTAGAATTTTGGGCGAAATCTATTTGTGTTCTGGCGATATAAAGTGCAGAGCTTTCTACGTTCATAAGTGCAAGTAAATGATTTAGTGCTGCTGAGCCAAAGCTCTTTAATTGATTGATTTTTAATAGATCATGGGTTGCTTCAATAAGTTTCTTAAAAGCATCAAGACTACGCTGAATGGTCATAATATCACGATACGCACGTATACTTGCATAAACAGTAGTGACCATTTTATTAGCGGTGAAGTCAGTTTTTTCTTTATAGTCATTAATATCAAATTCTTTAATGACCTTTGCCTCAGGTGCTGAGCCAGCTTGTCCTGTTCGTAATACTAAACGAATTGCTTGATTTTTCTGTTCGTTTCTTATCCACTCAACAAGTTCAAGTCCTGCATGATCTGTTTCCATGACAACGTCAACAAATGCCATACAAAAAGAATCATCTTTTTTCATTATTTCTTTCGCTTCTTTACTTGAAAAAGCAGAAACTATTTCTAATTTTCTATGCTCAATTTCAGTATCAGCAAGTACTAATTTAGTTACTTGATGGACTAATTCATCGTCATCAATAACTAAAATACGCCAAAATTTATCTGTTTTATTTGGCTTATTATTAATTTCGTCTTCGACTTCGTCTTGAAAAATAAAATTACTCATTACTCTCTATTACGTTATTTAAACCATAATATGATTGTAATTGAGAAACGCTAAATTACTAGGAGAATTACGAGGTTAATTATAAAAAATTCATTATTTATTAATATTCTACACTAGTAATCAGCTAGTTAATTATTAAGCAAAAAAAAACGGCTACAAGCCATTTTTTATAAATAGGAGATAATGTTAGCTATTAAAACTTATTTACTACTTGTAGTACTACTTCTTTTATCATTGCTAAAGGGTCTTCACTATTTTCAGACGTTAAACGTTTAGTAGCCCAGCCATGCCATACTGGTTGGTGACTTTTAACATCATAGACATCAATAGCTAACTTACCTTCAATATATTGTCTTACACTTGTTTCAGTACCCATAGTCATAGAACCATAATAACCACGACCACCATAATAACCGCGTCCCCAGCCAAAACCAGAATTATACGTTGCTGGATAGCTATTCACTTTAATTTTTTCACGACTACCAACAGTGTAAGAAATAGCAAAATCAGCATTTTCAGGGTCATCTACTAATTGGTAACCTTTAGCTATAAAAGCCTGCTCAATACTACTATCAACGCGTTCTTTCATTACTGGATTAATATCAACAGGTGCTGCCATTATCTTTGCGTTCGTTAGCCAAGCAAAGGTTTTATAGTTAATTGTTTCAATCTCAGTATTTCTATCAAAATCTACTTTAGCTGACTGTGTTGCACAACCTGCAGTAAAAGCAATTAAGGTGCTAATTATTAATAATTTAATTGGTGGCATATTCGTTCCATTAATTGTAGTAAGACCCGTATTCAAAGTCTTGTGATGAGCGTTATAACATTACAGTTAATATAAATCATAATGTTTCACTAATACAGATAAAACAGTTATTTAAATTGTTATCTACGACAATAAACTACAACTAAAAGTAAAAACATGTATAAAAAAGTAATCGTCAAAACTATAAATAAAAAATATTTTATGGTTTTTTCGCTGTTTTGTATTTATTGGTTGACACAAGCGCTGAAAGCCTTTAAAAATAGTAGTAATTAGAATATTTAAGTTTTTGTAACCTGTATGTTTTTAAAAAAAACTGTAGTCAATGTCGTCCTCTTAGTCGTAGTGGTGCTTTCACCATTAGTGAGGATTACTTGTGCTTAACAAAAACAATTAAGCAATAATATCAAGAAACCCTCGCTCTTTATAAGGCCGAGGGTTTTTTATTATCTTAATATCTATTTATACCAACACTAAATCTTTAAAGAATCAGGATGAGCGCATGACAACAGAGCTTTTTACCGGTGCCGAAATGGTAGTAAAATCACTATCAGCACTTAAGGTTAAATACATTTTCGGATACCCGGGCGGATCCGTTTTAGATATTTACGACGCTATATTTCAACAAGATGAAATAGAGCATATTTTAGTACGTCATGAGCAAGCTGCGACTCATATGGCAGATGGCTATTCTAGAGCAACAGGAGAGGTTGGTGTGGTACTAGCTACTTCGGGGCCTGGCGCAACTAATTGTGTGACAGGTATAGCAACAGCTTACATGGATTCAATTCCTATGGTTGTGCTTGCTGGTCAAGTTGCGACGTCACTTATCGGTAACGATGCATTTCAAGAAACCGATATCATTGGTTGTACTCGCCCTATTATCAAACATAGTTTTAGCTGTCGAAGTTTGGTAGATATTCCTGATGCTATCTCTAAAGCTTTTTATATAGCGAGTACTGGTAGACCAGGTCCTGTGGTAATCGAACTCCCTAAAGATATCTTGATCCCACAAAACAAAGGGCCATTTAGTATTGATACTGATGTTAAAATACGCTCATACAACCCTAATATTAACGGTCATCCTAAGCAAATAAAAAAAGCAGCGCAAGCTATTACTGACGCAAAAAAACTCGTTGTTTATTCTGGTGGTGGTGTCATTTTATCCGATGCTTCCGAATTACTAACCACTTTAGTTGAAAAGTTAAAGGCTCCTATTACTAATACGTTAATGGGCCTTGGTGGTATTTCAGGAACACACAAACAGTTTATTGGTATGCTAGGCATGCACGGTAGTTTAGAAGCAAATAAGGGTATGGCTAATGCTGATGTTATCTTAGCACTCGGTGCTCGCTTCGATGACAGGGTTACTAATAATGTCGAGAAATTTTGTCCTAATGCCACTATTATACATGTTGATATTGACCCTACGTCGATCTCAAAAACAATTAATGCACACATTCCTGTTGTTGGCTTAGTTGATGTGGTTATGCAACAGTTATTAGATGAGTTAAGTGAGATTAACTATTCTCCTGATGAAGCGGCATTAACTCAATGGTGGCAGCAAATAAACTTGTGGCGTAGTGTAAAAAGCATGAGCTATGAGCAAGTTAAAAATGAAAAAATAAAACCACAACGTGTTGTTGAAACCTTATATAAAATAACCCAAGGTGATGCATACGTTTGTTCTGATGTTGGTCAGCATCAAATGTTTGCCGCACAACATTATCCTTTTGATAAACCACGCCGGTGGATCAACTCAGGGGGTGCTGGGACTATGGGTTTTGGCCTACCTGCCGCGATGGGCGTTAAATTAGCCTTTCCAGATAAACATGTTATTTGTATAACTGGTGATGGCTCTATTCAAATGAATATTCAAGAGCTTTCTACCTGCTCACAATATAAATTACCCGTTGTCATTGTTACCTTAAATAACCGCTCTCTTGGTATGGTACGCCAATGGCAGGATATGGTTTATGATGGTCGACATGCTTCTTCATATATGGAGTCCTTACCTGATTTTGTTAAAATCGCCGAAGCTTATGGTCATGTTGGTATTAAAATTGACCACTTAGATGAACTAGAAGAAAAACTGACACAAGCTTTTAATATCAAAGACCGGTTAGTTTTTGTCGATGTATTAGTTGACGAGAAAGAACATGTTTACCCTATGCAAATACGTACGGGTGCAATTGATGAAATGTGGCTGAAAAAAGGAGTTAAAGCATAATGCGTAGAATTTTAGCTATATTAATGGAGAACGAACCTGGCTCATTATCACGTATCGTTGGGTTGTTCTCTCAACGTGCTTTCAATATTGAAAGCTTAACGGTTGCCCCGACGGATGATAATAGTTTGTCGCGTATGACCATTGCCACTAAAGGTGATGACAAGGTATTAGAGCAGATTGTTAAACAAGTGAATAAGCTTATTGATGTG
>CAJWZC010000138.1 GCA_913049915.1 uncultured Colwellia sp. | reverse complement strand
TTTGGCTGGCGTTATAGTACCGATGAGCTTCAAGGTGAAGTGATAGGTTTTTACAATGACTATAGTAATTTAAAAGGCGCGTGTACTTTCTCTAGTGGTTGTACTCAGAAGCTTGATCAAGAGTTCAATGGCGGGGAAGTTGATGTATACGGTATTGAGGCTTCTACCAGCATGAGCTGGCAATTAACTGACAGCTTAACTGTGCCGCTGAAAATAGCTTATACCTACAGTCAGTCTGAATTTCAAAATAGTTTTGATTCAACGTTTTCACAGTGGGGCAGTGTTGATGTAGGTGATGAATTACCTTACTTACCTGAACAACAGTTATCAATAGAAACTGGCTTGCAAGCTGAACAATGGCAAGTGTCGTTAATGTTTAAGTATTTAAGTGAGATGAGTGAGGCTGCAGGCAGTAATACCGAACTTGAAGGTTTAATGACCGATGAGTTATTGCAAGTAGATCTATCTTCTTGGTATCAGGTGAATGATCAGCTTAAACTTTACGGAAAAATCGATAACATAACTGGTGAAGAGACTATTGTGTCTCGTCGTCCGTTTGGCGCACGTCCAGGTAAACCTACCCAAGTTATTGCCGGCGTTAAATATAGTTTTTAGTGCGTTACTTTGAATAGTTTTGAAGGTTTTTTTAAAGACTTTTTAAAGGGGCTAAAAGGCACTTAAAAGGTAAGTCGCAAGAGAATTTTAATATATGATCAGTCGTAGAACGTTTTTATTAGGGCTTGGCGGTATTAGTGCTGTTGGTGTGGTTGGTGCAGTCAGTACCACGCCAATCTCTTTATTATTAAGTGCTCAAAAGCACTGGTTAGTGAGTGGCTGTAGTGACAAAAAAGGCTGTTTTTTTGCTGCCGCTTTTGATTTACAGGGACAGTTAATTAATAAGGTTGCTTTACCGGCGCGTGCTCATCAGGTTATACCGATGAAAAGTAAACCTGGACATGCGTTAGTTTTTGCACGTCGTCCAGGTAATTATGTTCTAGAAATTGACTTTATCCGTGGTGAAGTTGTAAATCATATTGCAGTGAGCGATGGCCAACGTTTTTACGGTCACGGTGCTTTGATAAAAAACGATAGTATTTTGTTAACCACTGAAAATGATTATAAAAACGGTAAGGGTTTGATTGTTATACGCGACAGGCAAACGCAACAGATTATTGACCAATATGACTCAGGGGGTATTGGCCCACATCAGTTGTCTGTTATGCCTAATTCAAATGAAAACCTGATTGTTATTGCTAATGGTGGTATTCAAACTCATCCAGAGCAATCTCGTAAAAAACTAAATATTGATTCCATGCAGCCAAACCTTGCTTATATGTCGTTGGAAGCAGGTCAAATAGAAGGTAAATTCGAGTTAGAAAATAAGCAGCTTAGTATTCGACATTTAGATGTAAGTTCACAGGGAAAGGTGGTGGCAGGATTACAATATCAGGGAGCCTCAACTGATGAAGTACCGCTGGCGATATCGCATCATGGAGAAGACCAGTTATCAATATTAAAAACGGATAATAATACGTGGCGTAGCATGAAACAATATACTGCCAGTGTGTGTATCAATAGTAAAAGTAATACGGTGGCTATTACTTGCCCTAAGGCAGACTTACTGACTTTTTGGCAATTAGACTCTAACGAGTTTATTGCTAGCCATAAGCTTAAAGATGGCGCAGGCACGACGTTAATTGATGAGAGTTTTATTGCATCAACAGGGCGGGGACGTATTATTTCTCAAAGTAACCCACTAAAACCTTATCAAGTAAATGCTGATTTTAATGAATTACGTTGGGATAACCATATGACGTCTATTGTAGCCTAAAAAACATCATGATTAGTGAATAAGTATTCACTATGAGAGTATCAATAGTGTAGAATTAGTATATACCAATTAATTATGTGAAGAAGCTAAATGACTAGCAGCCGTAAAGAGAAAGAATCCCTATTAGTTCATGCATTTAAAAAATTATTAAAAGAGCAATGTTATGGCTCTCAAGGTCAGTTAGCTGAGGCCTTGGCTGCACAGGGTTTCGAAGATATGTCACAAGCGAAAATATCCCGCTTGTTATCTAAACTTGGCGCAGTTAAAACGCGTAATACCAATAACGAAATGATTTATATTCTGCCCGATGAATTGGCCGTACCGAAATCTAAGCAATCAATTGAATCCGTGGTATTAAGTGTTAAGCATAATCAAATGCAAATTATATTAAAAACAGGTATTGGCGCTGCACCATTAATTTCTCGTATGCTAGATAGCATGGGTGAGTCTGCTGGGATTTTAGGCACACTGGCTGGCGATGATACTATTTTCATTGCACCAGTGGATGTTAATAAGATTGAAGAAATTACTATTTCAATTCGTAATTTGTTAGCGGTAAAAGACTAGTCATAAATATTAACGGTAAGCATAACGCTTGCCGACTGGACCTTAGCTCTTTTAAATTGGTGGTTAAGTTAATACCAATTTTATTCAATTATTACTCACTTGTATGGGTTAAAGCAGGCTATATCAGCGTTACGCTCAATCCTAATAGTCAGCTACTGTAGAATCGAGCGTCTTGCCCTGATTTTTTCTATACACAACAAGCTCATAAACTTAATAAACGGGTATAAAACCTTTGCTAAACTGAGCGAGGATTCTCCTAAATACACTATCCGGTTATTTTAAACTGTCTACCTTCAATCATTTTTACTCAATAGTAGAAAACATGGTTGTATTGTGTAGAAACGATATAAGCATCGTATTGTGATGCAAATGTCTATTGTTGACCTAAATCATCTGTTTCATTTAATTGGTGTAGTCCTGACAATTCCATCATCGCGGGTAGACTAATACTCATAGTACCAGGTACAACTTCTCTATTGAAACCACCCAGTGTTGTAGGTGTTGCATTACTATAATCAACATCAAGCTCTAATTTTACTTCACTACGATAACTAAAGCCTAAACGATTTTTTCTGCAAAATCACATGATAAACCGATATTCCAGCCATAAGATATGTCTTCATCAGCCAAGTTTACTACTTCAGTTTTAGGCGCTATATCACAAGATTTTTCGCCAAAATGATGGACTAATGAAGTATCGACGTAAACTACATTTAAACCACCTACTATGACAAAGTTATCATTCACTTTATAAGAAAGGTTAGTATTAAAATTGAGGGTAGTAATGGATGTTTCACACGCTAATTATTCTGCTTTATAATCTTTATCAAATTCAGTTGCTAAACTAAAATTTGAGAAAGTAGCAAAACCAAGCGCAAACCTGTCATTTAGTGTTAGAACTAGGTAGATTGAAGGAATGATAGTACTTGGTGCAATACTGTTATCAATGGTGTGAACTGTTAACTGAGTTGTGATCTTTGCGGTTAGGATAGGCAGGAAGTATATTTTTTATTGGCGAATTTTTACTTGGTGGCGGTTTATTAAGATAGGTTAGATACCGACCTAAGAAGCTACTCTATTATATAAATTTTAATAATTACTAATAAACAGTAAAAGTAGAAAGTGGTATAAGTTAACTTCTAGAGTATTTTTGTTTATATTTTATAGTTAGTCAGAAAATCAACTTGTCCAATAATACGTAACTGATTATCATGGCCATATCCCTTTGGTATAATAAATTTTCGCAGTTAAAGCAGGTCTTTTTATGAACACTGTTACCCTTACGTCAGATGAAAATTCAGCACTCTCAATAGAACAAATAACACCTTCAAAAGTAGTATGTATTGGCCGTAATTATGTTGATCATATTAAAGAACTTGCTAATGAAATGCCTGATGAAATGGTAGTGTTTATTAAACCCAATTCAGCGATCAGTTCAACATTACCGGCAATACATAATCATGATGCCTTGCATTATGAAGCTGAGCTAAGTTTTCTTTATCAAGGTGGAAAGTTCACTGCAGTAGCGTTAGGTTTAGATTTAACTAAGCGCGAAGTACAAGAAAAATTAAAAGCAAAAGGTCTTCCTTGGGAACGAGCAAAGGCTTTTGACCAATCTGCTATCTTCAGTGATTTTGTCAGTATTGAGCAAGTAGATATCAAAAAATTAAATCTATCACTTATGATTAATGATGTTATAAAACAGCAGGGTGGCGTTAATTTAATGATGGCAAAACCTGATGAGATCTTACAAGAATTACAAACATTTTTGAGCCTTGAAGATGGCGATATTGTTATGACAGGAACTCCGAAAGGCGTTGGTGTTATTAATCTCTCAGATGACTTTTTTGGTCAGGTCTACTTAAACGAACCCAATAACCAAATACATGGTCGTGTCTTACTTGACTGCGACTGGCAAGCACAATAATTAATCTACTATTTAACCTAAAGCTAAAAGAAAATGGCAAAGCTTTGCTACACTTAGTGTAGGTCCTTTATACCAATCACATTAATTAGTTTGATTGGTACTACCCCCGATTGATAGGAAAGGCTATGGAATATGAATTTGTACACGATGCCATTACAGGCGAAGCCAGAGCGCTCTTTTCGTTAGAGCATGAAGTCATAGGTCCATGGATGGAAGTAGAAGTAGGACATGATGTAACTAAGCTTACTAAATTACTAACGACGATAGATACTATTGAAAAAGGACAATCTCAAGAAATACTTATCACAGGTAGCGAATATTCTATTACCTTGAGCCTCGAAGATGTCTCTATTCAAACCAATGTCAGTATGAATGGTTCATTGAATGGCAGTGGTGAAGGTTTACCTGAGATGTTAACTGATGAGCATATTCATTTAGATCAAAATGAAATAGCTGCTTGTGGTTTGGATGATTTTAGAGCCTTACTACTTTCTTGGGGGCAGTTTACCAACGGTTTACGATAAAGCACTGCTAAGCTTAATTAAAGGTGCTCTTGAGGCACCTTTAATTCTTAATCTTTATAATATGAGTTACTTATTTGTATCTTTTTTAATAGGTGGCCAAGGTTATTCACTCTCAGTAAACTCTGAAACTAGCGCTTGTAACGTTTCATCATCAATTGCTAATACCTTACATACATTTTCTTGTACGTATGGCAAGTCTGCGGTGGCGCAATCATAACTTTTTAGATATATTAGCTGTTCACTCAATTTAAGTACAGCAAATAAATCTTGTTCTTGTGGGCTACTAAATTCGCTAATAAAATGTCTGTCATGGTGCTGTAAAATAATTTGACAAACGTCTTGGGTAAGGACCATGAACTAGCAACATAATAGCCAATAGTTGCATGGTTAACGCCATAATATTATTCTTCTACCTCAGTAAGTGCCAGCTCTGGTGTTGTTAATGCTTGATCTAACAATTGTTGGTAATCATTATATTTCATTACCATTACCGGTACGCCACAGGCATGAAATAAGCCTAAACTAAAAAACTTATCATTGGCTATTTGCGGTCTGTATCTTTGACCAATCAACATGGCTGCACTGGCAATATCAGAAGTAAACTGCCAGAAATCTTCTAAATTGATACTGCAGCTTTTAGGATCAAAGCTCTTTTTACGTAAGCTGCCGGTAACCAACATTACTAAACCAAATATCCCAATATAATTGACAGACATTTTGATATCGGTGACCGTTCTACTTAACCCGTACAAAGGTGAATTAATCGTTTTTAAAATAGCAGCACTCACCGCGATATCTTTGCTTATAGCGTTGCTAATAGCATTAATATCAGGGCTAATATCAGCCATGAGTTTGAGTAACTCGAGCAACAGTTTAGGTTGAGCAGGTACTGAAAAACCACGACTAATATCATCTAAAACACTTTGGTCAACAATTAACATAAGACTAATAAACGCTATAAAAACATAGTTTAAGTGTATATCATAAAAAATTTTCTTGC
>CAJWZC010000137.1 GCA_913049915.1 uncultured Colwellia sp. | reverse complement strand
CGATATTTCGGAAATTCTATTGGCTACTTGACCTATTTCACCATTAACTGCCTTGGTCATGTTGTCAAAGTTGCTTGTTAACTGGTTAAAGTCATTACTCAGAGTATTCGCTTGATTAAGTACAATGCTACGTAAGCCTGAATCATTAGGATTATCTGCAACCCCGTTTAGCGCTTGGTAGAATTTATCTAATGAGCCAACAACTGCATTACCTGAAGTACTCATCACTTGGTCAAGTTGCGTTAAACGCGCATGAAGTGAATCTGCATTACTCAAATTACTTTGATTTATCACTTGTTCTTTATGTGAGAATTGATCATACAAGCGGGTAATGTCTTGGATATAAGTACCACCACCAATATAGTTATTACCATTATTAAGACCTACTGAGGCATTTTGATCAGCACGTTGGCGGTTATAACCGTCAGTATTGACGTTAGCAATATTATGACCGGTTGTCGCCAGTTGCTGTTGAGCAGCTAATAAGCCACTCACACCTGATTGGTACAAACTCACTGACATAATATTGTCTCCGATAACAAAACATACGGGTAAGCAGTCAACTAGAATCCAGCTGTATGCTTGCTATAAATAATGGTTATGGAAGGTTGCAGCGATAAAAAAAATTATACTCGCTTTGAGGCGTACCCTTCCCTAATGTACTCAGATACTTACTACAGTAATGAACTAAAATAATTCACTAAAATAACTCACTAAAGTAATTAACTGAGCTGGTTTACATAGCCAATCTATTTGGCTATTTACTTAGCTAAGAGGTTCGTAACAGTTTTCAATGTGCCTAAAATTTTGTCAGCATATTGAGGATCTGTTGCGTAACCTGCTTTCTGTAAACCTTGCAGGAAGTGTTCCACATTGCCTTTTTCTTGCAATGCTTCTTGGTAGCGTTCGCCAGTAGATAGGAAATTTATATAATCATCGACACTGTCACTTAACGATTCATACATTCTAAAGGGCTCTGCTTTTTTAATCATTGTGCCTTGTTCAAACTCTAAAGTGTCTTTAGTTATTTTGTCGCCAGCCCAACGAGAATCGGCTTTTATATTAAATAAATTATGAGAACTCTCGCCATTTTGGTCTTTAATTATTTTTTGTCCCCAACCTGTTTCGAGTGCGGCTTGGGCAATAACTACTTCAAAAGGTACACCTAATTGCTTTTGTACTTTTTGTGCTGGTTCAATTAACGCGGTGACAAAATCTTTGGGTTCATTAAAGCTATTTTCTAATAAAGGTGCTGAAATATTGACGCTTTGCGATTGGGTATTGATCTTATTACTTCTTTTTTCGCTATCTCTGCCTATCTCTTTATTAGATAAGTGATTTACCATGTTATTAAATGGGTTACTCATGTTGTTATTAGCTTGGTAATTTCCGGAAAACGGGATGTCGATATCAGGCTTAATTTGATTTTTATCAGATAGCATTTGTTCTATTAGAGAGTTATGTTGACTGTCTCGATTAGCTTTACTACCTTTATCGTCGGTAGAATTAACACTATCCTTTACCGTCAAGTTACCATCATTACGTAACACTGAGCTTGGTTTGAAGTTACCGCTATCACCGCCAAGTTGCCTAACGATTAAATCAGTTAACCCGAGTGAACCATTAGAAGATAACTCAACCGCCATTTGTTGGTCATGCATGTCACGATAGAATTTTGTTGATTGCGAGTTAAATGGGCTATCAGACTCAAGTACTTCTTGCGCTTTACGCATACTGGCCAATAACATTTTCATAAAGATAGCTTCAAACTGTTGCGCTGCTTCTGTTAGCGCTTCTTTTTTCGCTTCACCATCTCCTGAGCGTGATTGCTGACGAATATCATTTAAGCCATTGAGATCAAGGGCATTACGCGCTTGATCAAAATTTTGTTTTTGGCTTGAGTTGATATCCATAATTTCACTTACCTAAAATAGAATTAATGACTGTTTATTAAAAAGTTAACTTTGTCTTTTGTTGTTCTTTTATTATTATTTTTGTGCCCTGAACAACACTTACTTGTTTCACTATTAACTGCTTAGCGTTAAGCTGTGTGGGCCAATTTAAAGGAAATAGTACGGAGTTGACGTTAATCAATGAGTACTTTTAATACCTAAATTGATTCATACAACGACAAACTGAGCAGTTAATTTAGATAATGACTAACTCACCACGTATTGCTCCGGCTTGATCTAAAGCCTCTAAAATAGCCATCACATCACCTGGCCCTGCACCCACTTCATTAATCGCTCTGACGAGTGTTTCTAGCGTTACGCCTGGTTTAAATACAAACATACGCGCATCAGAATTACTGACATTGATTGCTGATTGATTGGTCACTACGGTTTCACCTTCGGCAAAAGCATTTGGCTGCGAGACATCTTGAACTTCGTTAATGGTAACGGTTATACCACCGTGAGTAATAGCAGCGGCAAGAAGTGTTACTTCAGAGCCGATAACAATAGTACCGGTGCGTGAGTTGACAATAATCTTCGCTGCTGGCGATGCGGGTTCGAACTCAAGATTCTCCAGTACCGACAAAAAACTTACTCTGTCACTGATATCACGAGGCGCTCTTACTCGTACAGACGTTGCATCAAGTGCCTTGGCTGAGCCTTCAATAAGTTCATTGATGGTGTCTGACAAACGTTTAGCGGTAGTAAAATCAGAGTGACGTAAATTAAAGGTAATATGATCACCTGTAGAAAACGGTGACTTAACCTCGCGTTCAACAATAGCACCATTAGATATACGACCAACCGTTGGAATATTTACTAATACTTGTGAGCCATCTAAACCTTGTGCGCCTAAGCCGCTAACTACTAAAGAGCCTTGCGCAACAGCATAAGCATTACCATCAATCCCCATTAAAATAGTTTGTACTAAAGTGCCTCCTCGTAAACTTTGTGCACTACCCATGCTAGAAACGGTTACATCAATAGTTTGCCCAGGTTTAGTAAAAGCACCTAATTCTGCATGCACAGCTACCGCAGCGACGTTCTTAATTTTAGGTTTTAACTTATCAGGCATGGTAATACCAAAGTTACTTAACATCGTTTTAAAGCTTTGCTCGGTAAATGGGCTTTGCTCACCCGTACCCGGTAAACCGACAACTAAGCCATAGCCAATTAATTGATTCGAGCGCACACCAGCAACATCGGCTAAATCTTTAATGCGCTGAGCATTAACTGATATTGAAGCCAATAAAGAGAGAAAGATAAATGTGTTTATGACAACTTTCATATTTTGGTACCTTAAAACAAGACCTTAATTAAGATCTTAAAACAACATAGGATAAAAATTTCTTAACAGTACTTCAACTAAAGTGGCCACCAAGTGCTATTGAAAAATTTAACTAACCAGCCTTGCTCATTGGCATCAGCAAAGCTACCTGTACCAGCATATTGAATACGTGCATTGGCAACTTTATTAGATACAATAGTGTTATTGGAGCTAATATCTTTCGAGCGAATAACGCCTGTTAAACGTATATACTCATCACCATTGTTCAGCGTTAACCACTTTTCACCACGGATCATTAAATTACCGTTGGGTAACACTCTCAATACATGCACTGAAATATTGCCACTTAAGCTATTACCTTGGTCTGCTTTTGAGTCACCTTTAAAGCTTGAGTCTTGACTGAGACCAAACTGTAATGACTGACCATTCACAGTAACGGGAACACCACCAAAACCGGTTACCGCATCTAAATTAGTTTCATTTTCTTTTTTCAATTCTGTTTTAGCATTTTTCTTTGCTTGGGTTTTTTCACTCAAGATAACTGAGATAATATCGCCAACCCGATGCGCCTTAGAATCTGAATAAATATTATTTACATAATGTGGCTTAAATAATGAACCTGATGGCACAATTCGCTCTTCTTCTTCTTCAGGCATTATCGGCGCAAAGTCAGGATCGTTTGGTAGCGCTTTACTTAACTCAACGGTATTACTACATGCGGTAGTAATCGCAATGAATAAGCTAATGGTCAGTAACTTAACAATACGAAGCTTATAAATACGACACTTAGCTACGTTTAATTTAAGGCTATTAAATCTATATAAACTTTTCATTACTGCCTCCACTTATTCTTTAAATCTTCACTTAAAAACTGATTTAAGTGGTCATAACTTACTAAAGTTGCTGGTTGATATAACTGAGCATCTCATCAACGGCTGAAATCACTTTTGAATTCATTTCGTAAACACGTTGACTTTCTATCAGGTTGACCAGTTCTTCTGTGGTATTTACATTAGATGTTTCTAACGCGCCCTGAACTAACATACCGTAACCCTCAAGGCCTGGAACACCTTCTTGTGGGGCACCACTGACCGCAGTTTCTGTATATAAATTTTGTCCTATCGGTTGAAGACCAGTTGGATTAACAAAATTTATTAAGTTAATTTGACCAACAACCGCTGGATCCGCTTGTCCTTGAAGTGTCACTGATACTTCACCATCTTGTGAAACAATAATACTTAAGGCATCTTCAGGAATAGTGACTTGCGGTTGAATCATGTAACCAGCACCAGGCGTTACCATATTGCCTTCATCATCCATGGTAAATTGACCATTACGACTGTAAGCAGAACTACCATCAGGCATTAAAATCTCAAAGAAGCCTTCACCTTGAATCATTAAATCAAGCGCGTTATCTGTGGTAATCATGTCACCTTGGGTATGAATTTTTTGTGTTGCTACTACTTTAGCACCCGCGCCTAACATTAAACCTGACGGCGCTTCAGTATCTTGCGCGGTTCGTCCACCTGGCTGATTAATGTTTTGATAAAGTAAATCTTCAAAAACAGCTCTACTTTTTTTAAAGCCAATAGTACTAGCGTTTGCTAGGTTATTAGAAATTACCGCAATATCTTTATTTTGCGCATCTAAGCCGGTTTTACTTATCCATAATGCTGGGTTCATACATCACCTCTGATTGTGTAGTAACGATTTACTGAATTAAGTTGAGTTAAGCTAATCATTACTGATAGTTTGCTATACTTAGAAAGCACGTAATAATGAAGCGGCGCTTGTATCAATTTCTTCGGCAGTCTTCATCATTTTTAATTGCATTTCAAACTGACGCTGCAAAGCAATCATTTCTGTCATTTCATTAATAGGGTTTACATTACTGGATTCGAGTGCACCGCCAAGAACATTGACATTAATGTCGGCAAGTAATTGCCCACCATTTTTGGCGCGAAAAAGACCATCATTACCTTTTTCAACAAGACGAGTATCTGGGTTTACCATTTTGATACGGCCAACTTCTTCTTGCACACTACTAGGAGCGCCCTCTGGCTGTACCATAATAGTGCCATCACGAGTAATTTGAATATTATTAACCGGTAACGGCAAGGTAATAGGACCATCTTCACCAATCACTAATTCACCATCATTGGTTTCTAACGCGCCGGTTTCTGTTAAGCGAAAGTGACCGCCACGGGTATAAGCTTCTTCACCATCTTCGGCTTGAACAGCAAAGAATCCCTCACCTTCAATCGCCATATCTAATGAACGACCAGTAGTAAGAATAGATCCAGAGTCAAAATTTTGGCTAGCACGTTCTGTCATTGAAAAAACACGTGATGGTTGCCCTTCACCAAATGCTTGCATACTTCGCGCTTGTGCCAAATCAGCTTTAAAGCCTGTTGTTTTAGCATTTGCCAAGTTGTTAGCATTAATTGATAAGGCTTGCATGTTTTGTTTAGCACCACTCATGGCGATATAAAGCAACTTATCCATAATGAATTTCCAAAAATAAAAGGTTATACCAGACAAATGCAAATAGAGTGCCAGCTATGATAAAACTATTATTCTAGTAGATACATGAAGTAGATTTATCAGCTAT
>CAJWZC010000136.1 GCA_913049915.1 uncultured Colwellia sp. | reverse complement strand
AGAACAATCTATCAATTAATTATTTATTTATTTATCCATAAGTAATATATCCATTAGTAGCCTATGACTACTTCTTAATAAATCAGATTAAAAAAACTAATAAAAGTTATCAATAAAAGAAGAGCGCTATCAGTGAAATCATTTCGTAATTTATCTTTACGCACCAAACTATTATTAGCTGTTATTGTAACCGTAGTCATTGCGTTGTTTATTGCCTTAGCGGCTATTGCAACATTGAGTCATAAATTAGCATCAAAAGACTTTAATGAACAATTAGACATCCTCGTTGATATTACAGCTCAACGAAGTCAAGCCGCGTTAGCTTTTAAAGATAAACGAACGGTTCTAAAGAATATTCAAGCACTGTCTACACTACCCTCTGTTGAGTTAGCCTGCATGTATGATGTTGATAATATTCTTTTTAGCAAATATGAGCGCTCTGAAAAGGTGTATTGTGAGCAAACACTCCCTATTGCTGAAGCCCGTTTAAATTCGCAAGTAAAATTTCATGTCGCAAAGCAACTTATTGTTAAAAAACGTTATATAGGTACTTTATATGTAGAAGCTAATGTGGATGGTGTAAATCAACGGTTAGTAAAGTTTATTATCTACGCAGGAATTATAATATTTTTTACCAGTATTATTACCTATTGGATAGCCTATCAACTTCAGTTTGCATTGACCATACCTATTATCAAGTTAAGCGACGTGGCTAAAAAGATAGCTAAAACCAAAGACCTATCTTTAAGAGCCAAGGTTTACAATGAAGATGAGGCGGGTTATTTGGCAAAATCGTTTAACGGATTAATGCATGATATTCAAGAATCTCAAATAAAAACAGGAGAATTAGTCCTTGAACTACAAGAAAAAAGTCAACAATTAGAGTCTCATAGTGAGTTTGTTGAAGGGCGAAATAAATCGATAAAAAATATGTTTGCTGGTGCATCTCATGACTTAAAACAACCTCTGCAAGCCATGGTGTTGTTTGTTAATGCGCTAAATTCAATGAGCGACCCTACACAAAAAATTCTACTAGGGAAGCTTGAGCAAGCCATTAACAATATGCGTTCATTATTTGAAAGTCTTCTTGATGTCTCGAAATTAGAAAGTAGGTTAGGAGAGATAGAAATATCCTCCTTAGTAGTTAAGCCTATTCTTGATAATGTTTTTAATGAATTTGAAGTACTAGCCGAAGACAAATCATTAGCGCTAAAGTTTCATGTAAGAGATTTTAATGTTGACAGTAATGCTAGCATGTTAGAACGAATTGTTCGAAATTTAGTAAGTAATGCCATTCGTTACACTAACAAAGGTAGTGTATTACTGGCTTGTC
Organism: uncultured Colwellia sp.; assembly: GCA_913049915.1. GTDB lineage: Bacteria > Pseudomonadota > Gammaproteobacteria > Enterobacterales > Alteromonadaceae > Colwellia. Next base: position 4,738 of record CAJWZC010000136.1, on the reverse strand, counting down.
GAGAGCGAAATGGTTATGGCTGCATTGAAGTGTGGGATACCGGTATTGGTATTGAAAAAGACAGTATCGATAGTATTTTTGAGCGTTTTCATCAGGTCGAACAAAAAGGTGAAAGTAACCATCAAGGACATGGACTTGGTCTTTCCATTGTAAAACGTTTATCCGAGCGACTTGGCCATACTATTGAAGTAGAATCAAATTATGGCCGAGGTACAGTTTTTAGGATACTCATGCCATTAACACAGCAAGCAGATAGTATTAAAAAACTACCCGAACACCTAGCTGCCGAGGTATTACAGCCAATAAATCACTTTCCAGGTAGTTACTTAAGCGTATTACTCATTGATGATGATCTCTTGATATTAGACTCACTGAAAACATTGATGCAAAGTTGGGGAATGAATGTTCAAGAGTTTAGTAAGGTTTCACAAATAAAAGAGTATATCAATGCGCATAAGAACTATCACTGTGATGTTATTGTGTCTGATTTTCACTTATCTAAAAATGAAACCGGCATAGAGGCTATCAGTTTAATAAGGCAAAAATTGGGTAAAAGTATCCCTGCACTAATTGTTAGCGCAACTGATAAGGCTGAAGATATACAAAGGATAAAAGACTCGGCAATACCTTTATTAACAAAACCAGTGAAAGTAGCTAAGCTCAGAGCATTAATAAATCATATCCATAAATCTAATAACGGCTAGCCTTTATTACATTGTTGTACGAATAAATAAATATTTATAAGCAAACTGCTTGATTTAGCAATAGTGGATTATTGGCATTAAGGGCAACGCTGAGCTGAAGTATTTTAACTAATGAAAGTCAGTAACAACGTAACAAAGTAGCTGTTAATTAAATAACCCCATATCTTTCGCCATAGTAACGGCTACAGTTCTATTTTTAGCGCCAAGCTCCTTAAGAATAGCAGCTACATGTACTTTTACAGTACTCGGAGATATATCTAATACCCTAGCAATTTCTTTATTTGACAGTCCTCCGCTTAATTCTCGAAGTACGCCCACTTGTCTGTCTGTTAGTTGATGGTCGATTTCTATTCGGCTTTCAATAGTACTATTTGAATACGCTTTTTGATTATATTCGTTTATTATATAGGGCGTTGAATTATAATTTTTAGATGTCGGTTCCTGTGGAGCCAACATCGCAGGAGGAACATACATTCCGCCTGACAATACTAGATTAACAGCAGATAACATAACATCAGGTGAAGATGTTTTAGTAATAAAACCACTTGCCCCTTTAGTTAGTAAATCTTGTATCAATGAGGGGGTTTCATGAGCTGAAAGCATAATCACAGGGATTTCAGGATTGTTTTCTTTGATATGATTCAGTACATCTAAGCCGCTAATATCACCTAAGTCATAATCTAATAAAACAACGTCAATATTGTCATCATTGTCAACAAAAGCAATAGCATCTTTGCCACAATCGACTTCAAGTATTTCACTATATTTATCGATACTGTATAATAGACTCTTTAATCCACCTCGGAATAAAAAATGGTCATCAACTAAAAGTACACGCACAAATAAGATCTCAATAAAGTTATTATATAAATTAACTTTAAGCCTCTTTTCCTGTAAGAGCAAGAGGTTAAGTCATAATCTAATCATTGAAGTAACAATGAATACAATTTAATTGTTACTTCTATTAAAATTATAAAAGCTATTCACTTTCAACATGTTAATTAGTTGTTATCAATGTTTAGACTCTGTTTACAGATATGAATTTTATTTTTATCTAATACTTTTCTGATGATATTTCTACGTTTCATCACACCATTTATTCAGCACGGTAGATTACCGCTAACCTCCCAATATTTCTAGGAGTATTGGTTGCGATTACTCCGCTGTTAATCCACTTACTAGTCGGCTTTATTTTAACTGCAATACTAGTTTTTATCTCTTTAGGGGTAATGAATAAAATAAAGAATTAGGAAGATAATATAATGGTTAGTTAGTCGCTAATAAGTACTTAACTAACCATTAAACACCATGGTTAACGGGTATAATCTGAGCTTTACTAAATAAATTAAAGAGTAGTTAAGGCCACTGATTTAAATTGAATAGCCTGCCAACCACTTTGTATAAAGTTACGAATATTACCGTGGTCATTGCCTTGAGGATTATTCACCACATCATCACGATAAAATCGACCAAAACAAGCCAAGGTTTGTTGCTCTGTTAATTTATTCAGCTGGGCAAAATAAAATATCTTGCAAGAGCCTTCATTAGTGCCCGCTTCGTTAAGTAAGTCACCATTAGTGAACGTTGCAGCTGTATAACGATAGTTTTCACTAATAACCCGCATCACTTGCTCAAAACTTACTTTTTCTGCATCTGTATTTAGCTGACTAATAAAGTCAACTAAAGTAGGGTTAACTGCTTGAGTGCTCATTAAACATCACCTGATTTTAATCTTGCCTTTGCTTCCTCTACTTTAGAGAAATCTAAACCAAGCTCATTTACTGCCTGTTCAATAAGACCAGGATCAGCCATTACTAAACTCATAATTGCCTGTAGTTTTTCTGGTGGAATACCAAGTTGTGCAATGAATGCCATTGCCATCATCGGATTCTCAGTGAGCGCCTGAAAAAGCTCATTAATTTTTTCGTCACTGATATTTAATTCTTTTAATATTTGTATGATCGGGTTCATTAATTTTCTCATTGTTAAATCATTAGGTAATAATACAGCTATTTTAACAAATAAAATCAATTGATAAAGCTTCAGCTAGATTTAAAAGTAATTTACTCAATTTTATCGATTGTTTTTTCATCATTTTTATCTGTATTCATTGTATTAGTTGATTTTAACCTTTGTCAATATTTTGCTTTAGCAAGTTTTTGCAAATCGGCAACCTCATCACTTTAATCGACAATTTCACGACCAAGGAAAGTTTCAATAGCATCTTCCAGTGTTACTACTCCGGCGGTTTGACCAAAATGATCTTCAACAATAAATATATGTTCATGACGTTTAATAAAGAGGTCAAGTAAATTTAACACTGGCAGACTTTCCGATACCCTACCTATCGGATTAATAATACTTTTGAGACTTTGCTAACCCTGCCCTTGTCTTTCGTTTTCATATAAATGCGCTTTAAGGACAAGTCCACAAATATTATCAATAGCATGATCATAAACGGGAATACGGGTAAAGTTCGCTGTTTTATCATTGCTAAGCGCTTCGGTAATTGTTACTTCTTTTGCTAATGCATGCACAACAGTGCGCGGTGTTAAAATATTTTTTTTAGTTTTTCTTAATTCGAAAATATTTTCAAGTAATTGATTTTATTTTTTATCTAACGTACCGCATTTATGGCTAAGTGCTGCAACTACCAGCACTTCTTCCCTTGTGACAACCTCTTTATTTTTACGGCTAATCACACGTGTAAGTAGTGATGAAAGCCAGACAAGGGGATAAATTAATTTAACTAAAAAAGATATGACATAAGCAGAAGGGATAGCCAAAGTACGCCAGAAATTTACACCCAGTATTTTAGGAATAATTTCAGAAAAATATAAAATAACCAAGGTGAGCACAACTGCAATAAGCGTGTCTTTTTGCTCGCCAAAAAGACGAATTGCTTGAGCATCAAGACCTACAGCCCCGATAGTGTGAGCAAACGTATTGAGTATAAGAATACTTGAAAGAGACTGATCTAGTTTATTTTTAACCCCGGCTAATTTTTTTCTCCTCGTGTTTTAGCCACAAGTTTTTGAGCTACAAATGCAGGGCTTATAGATAGTAAAACGTCCTCTAAAATAGAACATAAAAAAGAAACATCAATAGCAACTACAAGATAAATAATAAGTAAGGTTATTGTTAGGTATTTTCCCTTAGTACCACTGAGTAATAATCCATGCTAAAAATATTTAAGCCTTAATAATCATTATAGGTAATAGCCTGCAAATAAATCAAAAAAGGCTTTAACAATCCTTACCTACCACCACTAGACAATAAAAAGTATAATATAGGTAGGTTTATCTAAGTAAAACCAACGACCACCGAATTAATACCTATTACACTAACTATTATTAAACTAACTATGTCATCACCATTAAAGTACTTATCTGCCTATTCCCAGCAAATACAAATACAAGTTCAGCAAATGATTGAACAAAAAAAATTAGCGCAATATTTATTAAATAAATACCCTACGACTCATGAGGTAAGTAACGACAAAGCATTGCGTGGATATGTGATGTCTTTAAAAAATCAATACTTGAAAAAGTCAGCGCCCTTGAATCAAATAAAGTATGACGATAAAATTCATATCATTAATAATGCTTTAGGTTTGCACACTTATGTCTCTCGCGTACAAGGTAATAAGCTTAAAAGTAAAAATGAAATCCGTATTGGTAGCCTATTTAAAAAGGTCCCTGAAGTCTTTTTAGCTATGATAGTAGTACACGAATTAGCGCATTTAAAAGAAAAAGAACACAATAAGGCGTTTTACAAGTTATGCCAAAGCATGTTACCTGATTATCATCAATTAGAATTAGACTTGCGCATATACCTTACCCAAGTAGAACTGTTTGGAGAAATTTATAATTAAGAGCTAAACATCTTAAAGGAGATCCAGTCCTACTTATTTAAAGTGATCGTTTTATATTAATGACTCAATAACCATTAGCTGTAATTGATACCTTACCTATAACCCGGCAGATTCAAGTCTGAAGTGCATAACCTTTAAGCAGCTATAGCTACCATATGTT
>CAJWZC010000135.1 GCA_913049915.1 uncultured Colwellia sp. | reverse complement strand
TGTTGAGAAATTGCATAATACGTTGTTCTCTTAAAATATAATAGCCTATACATTTTTATAACTATTCATTAAGCGTTGAGTAAAACAAAAAGTACTGTAAGTAGTTTCTACTTACAGTATAAATATTTCTTAATTACCCATATTATCAATTAACTGATCAAGATCTAGCGTCAAACTCTTTAACTTGTCTGGTGTTAAGCCCGTTATCCCAAACATTTTTCCAGGAATATGCTCAGCGTCTTTTTGTAGCGCTATCCCCTTTAAAGTTAACTTAATGATAACCACTCGCTCATCTTTAGACTGACGAATTCTGCTAAGTAAACCTTGAGTTGCCATTCGTTTTAATAATGGCGAAAGCGTGCCTGAGTCTAAATCAAGTTGACTACCTAATTCTTTAACCGAAATACCTTCTTTATGTTGCCATAAAACTAGCATAGCTAAATATTGAGGATAGGTTAATGTTAACTCTTTTAGAATTGGCGCATAGAGTCGACACATTAATTTATTCAAACTATAAATTCGAAAACATAACTGCTTCTCTAATAGTAAATTATCACTCATCAGCTATTTTAATAACTTTTCAATATCAGCGGTAATTGCTTCTGGTTTAGTGGTTGGCGCATACCGTTTTACCACTTCGCCTTGGCGGTTTACTAAAAACTTAGTGAAATTCCATTTAATTGATTTAGAACCTAAAATACCAGGTGCCTCTTGTTTTAAATAATTAAACAATGGCGCCGCATTATCACCATTAACATCAATTTTATTAAATAGTGGAAATTTTATATTGAAGCGTAGATCACAGAACTGCTGTATTTCTTCATTACTACCAGATTCTTGTTGTTTAAATTGATTACAAGGGAAAGCCAACACTTCAAAACCTTGTGCTTGAAAAGACTCATGTAACGTCTGCAACCCTTGATATTGCGGAGTAAAGCCACAGTTACTTGCCGTATTGACAATAAGTATCACTTTATCGGCATAGTGAGTTAACTCAATCGTTTCTTCTTTATTGTTCTGTACCGAAAATTGATAAATATTACTCATCTAGGTATCCCTCAACGTTAAATAAAAAGTATATTTTAAAACTTGTAATGATTACTTTGTTTTGTGCGACTATATTGTGCACAACTTAGTTTATATTAAATATTAGGATTTATAAAGTTACTAGAGCAAAATATAAAACTAACGTAAACTGTTGGTATTGAATTAATGAGTTAAAAGGTTGAAATATGAAAGTAGCATTTATTGGTCTTGGTGTTATGGGTTACCCGATGGCAGGGCATTTGAAAAATGCGGGTCATCAAGTGTGTGTGTATAACCGTAATAACGATAAAGCTTTAGCTTGGCAGGAAGAGTTTGATGGCGATATTGCACCAACGCCAGCACAAGCCGCAAAAGATTGTGATATTGTCTTTGCGTGCGTCGGTAATGATAATGACGTTAGGCAGATTGCATTAGGTGAAGACGGAGTTTTTGCAGGCCTTACCAAAGGTAGTATCTTTGTCGATCATACAACGGCATCAGCAGAGCTTGCCATTGAACTGGCTGCTATTGCAGATAAAAATGGTCAACACTTTTTAGATGCGCCCGTTTCTGGTGGTCAAGCCGGCGCGATAAATGGTGTGCTTACGGTAATGGTTGGTGGTGATGACGCTGTCTTTGTAAAAGCTGAACCTGTCATGGCTGCATTTGCTCGTTTTAGTCAAATAATGGGTCCTGTCGGCTCAGGTCAATTAGCCAAAATGGTTAATCAAATCTGTTTTGTTAATACGGTACAGGGATTAGCAGAAGGTTTAAACTTTGCTAAAAAAGCTGGGTTAGATACTGATAAATTACTTGATACTATTGGTAAAGGCGCTGCAGGCTCTTGGCAAATGGATAATCGTGGCAAAACAATGTGCGCGGGCGAGTTTGATTTTGGTTTTGCCGTTGATTGGGTAAGAAAAGATCTCGCTATCGCTTTTAAAGAAGCTGAAAAGTTAGGTGCTGACTTAACGGTAACTAAACAGCTTGATGGCTATTATCAAGAAATTCAAGAAAATGGCGGTAATCGTTTGGATACTTCTAGCTTAATTTCACGCTTTGAAAAATAATAATTCCTATTGTAGTACTTAATCGCTGATCTTCTAATTGTCTTAATCTATAATTTCTATTTGCGATGAAATACAATAACCAATAAAAAAATGATTGATGCTGCATTATAGAATATCGCTAGATTATAGCCTAGCGTATACCCATAATGCAGAATAATATAATACTTTATAAATTAAATGACATACATACTGCAGTTTGCACCAACAACTTTATTATAATAAAGTTGTTTAGTTAAATATTATCGACTTCAAAAGCATGCAGTCATTATGTTCTTCCAGAGTCATTCTCTTCTACTAACTCATCATAAATGTCATCCATGGCTAACTTACTATCATCGATTGACTTTTTTCCTTGCAAGGTACCTTCTCGAGGATAGCTTAAAGTATTGGTACGTTCTGTTACATCGTCATCTGAAAAGTCAGGGAATGGTAATTTATTTTTTTCACGTAATAAATTCATATTAGCTTTAGCGTCATTAGCTAAACTTTCATTGGTAGAAATTGCTCTACCCATCAATATTTGTTGTTGTGGTATTGCCCACTCAATACCTAAATCTATAATTATATCAAGAATATATAAGTTTAGATCTTCGGCTACGGCTTTAAAAGCCACAATCGACTTTGTATCCACGTAACAATTAACTACGATAACAAAAGCATCACGCTCAATTTCTTCAAAACGGGCCCTGGCTGCTGTTGGTAAAACTCGTTCATGAACAAGTAGTAAATCCCTAAGTCTTATCAATAATTGCCTAAGTTGATCGGATGAGGTGTCTAAACGAAATCTGAACTCTCGATTATAATGACGTCGATCAATTTCAGCGTAATTCTCTAGCTCCTTTGAAGAAAAAACTGAGTTAGGTACATGAACAACTGAACGGTTAAGTTTTCTAATACGAGTAGAACGTAAACCTATTTCTTCTACGGTACCAACCACATCGCCAAATTTACAAAAGTCACCAGGTTTAATCGGTTTTGCAATGTATAAGGTAAATGCACCAAAGACATTTTCTAGAGTTTTTTGTGCTGCTAAGGCAATAGCTAAACTACCTATACCTAGTCCAGTTAGAATAGTCGCTATATTATAGCCGGCACTTTCAAACCAACTAAGTAGCATGAAAATTACAGTAATAATCTTAAACGTAGTCATTATAGGTCGTATAATAGCTGCTGAATTCTTATCAATTTTTGCTAAATATAACGAAGTAAATAACTCAATACAACCAAGTAATAAATATCCTATAGCTAAATACTTAAGCGTTCCTGATGCTATCCATACTTTAGCATTTAACGATAGTCCTAGGTAATCAGATCCATAATCAATAATAATAAAAAATAAGAACATTCGAATTGATTGTCCAAAGAACCGAACAAATACTGGCCCATTACCTTCTGTTGTCTTGAAGATCAAAGGTGCTATTCTTTTTAAAATACTAGTCAAAAGCCAAGCGCTCATGATTAATATAACAAACGAAACAAATTGCCAATTATTCATATTGATAAACTTAAATTCAGGCAAATAACTCGCTAACTTTTCAATATTTTGACTGTAGCCAAATTCATTCCACAACCCTGGGATATTTTTTACAGTAGTATTTGATATTTTCCAAGTTTTACCACCATCACTATTAGGTATTCTTTGTAAATAAATACTAACTTTTCCATTACTTGTTTCTATTACACCAAGTAAATCTCTATAGGTAGGTAAGTTATCATTACTGTGTCCAGTTTCTAAATTACTAGCACTGGCAAGGTCTAGGGTGTTTTGTTGATTCCACACAATACTTAACTGTCTAATAAGCTCATCAGCACCAATATCTTGGACTTCTTTAGATACGTAACGCATATCAATGTACTTACCAGCTTCTAACCAGTCTTTATTAATAGCCGCTTCTCTAATAGCTAACAATGTTGATAGTGGTGTTTTACCTGACTTGTAGTCTATTTTAGACCAATTTTCATCAGCGACTAACGTTTCAATTTTTTGCTTGGTATCAGCAATATCTTTTATTGTCGGGGTTTGAACTGCTGCATAGGAAGATTGCATTATACTTAAGATAATACTAAAAATTAAACAATAAAATTGTAGTTGTCGATTCATACAAAAACCTTATTAAGGAAAAATTGAAGTCTGTTGTTCATATAATAAGCATGAACTTATTTAACTTATTTAACTTATTTAACTTATTAATATACGTGATAAAAATAAATTTTTCGATAGAAAAAAGTAAATATCTCTGTTACTAAACGATGAAAAAGAGTAGATATTACTCTCTCATTCAAGACATCATGAAATAGCTCGGTTTAGCCAGAAAAATACTATATGGATAAGTTTAAAATAGAGCGTAAAAGCTATCCATAACATAGCTTTATTAACCCAGTTAATAACTTTGATTAGTAAGGTGATTAGCGGTTGATTATTCTACTCAAATAGCAGCGGAATAATCAACTAGATAGTAATTAAACTTCAATAATTACTGAGAAACTAACTACCCTTGCAAGAACTCATATAAAGCTTTTAATACCAACATTTTTTCTTTATTGGTTTCATGTTCATGCGCTAGGTTTTCAATTTTCATCATAAATTCATCAATAGATAAAATATCTTTACCACCGTACTGAAGCTTGTTTTGACAATGTAACTGCCATTTTTGTTGTTCTTCAGTAGATAATGTATACGGATAATTTCTTGCTCGATAGCGAAATAGTAATACGCTTAAACGCTCATCTTGAAATTGAAATGGATAATTTGCTAATTGTTCTGGTGATAGTCCATGTAAAATATCCATTTGCGCTTTATCGCTATGGCTAAAAAAGTTGCCGCCATACAAAGCTTGCTCCGCATCAACGTCAGCATTATCAAAATCCGACGTAGCAAAAACATCGCTTAGCTTATCTCTAAGTTCAGCATGTTTTTTCAGTAATGCTAAGTTTTCTAAGCAAGTGTCTCTCGGTATTGCTAGGCGCTCTGCATTTTCAGGTAATAAAGTTTTTGCTGGCGCTATAACAGGACATTTATTTATATGAATAAGTTTTACGGGTATTGGTAGCTCATCAGCCGCTAAATCGTCATAACGAGTATATAAACGGACTTTAATTTCTTCGCTATTTAGGGTTAATATAGGTGATATATCGCGAGCTAAATCAATACAGATGACTGCGTTTTTATTTACAGGATGATAAATAATGGGAGCAAACCAACTAGTACAGCCATGAGCCGATGATACCTTACTTGAGGTATGCACAATGGGTGTCATTTCAGCTGTATTGATTAGATCTTTAACTTGATTTTTATTCTTTAAATTAAATATAAAGTCATACAGTTTAGGCTGTTTATCTTTGATCAACTTAGCCATCGCAATGGTAGCATAAACATCACTCATTGCATCATGTGCTGATTCATGACTAATACCATTTGCTGCAGTTAATAACTCTAAGCGGAAACTGACGACTTCTTCACCATCGCGTTCGACAGTTGGCCAATTAATACCTTCAGGACGAAGCGCATAACAAGCGCGCACCATATCAATAATATCCCAACGGCTATTACCATTTTGCCACTCTCGTGCATATGGATCGTAAAAATTTCGATAAAGTAGATAGCGAGTTACTTCATCATCAAAGCGAATATTATTATAGCCAGCAACACATGTATCGGGCTCAGTAAACAAAGTATGTATACGAGCAGCAAAGTCTGCTTCAGACAAACCTTCACGTTGTGTTTTTTGTGGCGTTATACCGGTAACTAAGCAAGCTTCTGGCTGCGGTAAATAATCCATGGGTGGTTGGCAAAAGAACATCTCAGGCTCGCCAATAATATTGAGATCAAGATCAGTACGAATACCAGCAAACTGAGAAGGTTTATCAAATTTAGGGTTTACACCCCAGGTTTCATAATCGTGCCACAAAATACTTGGCTGGTTCATAGTGTCACTCTGTGTAACTTTACGTTCTTTGTTGTTCATATAAATCAACCAATTAGCTCTGTTTTATGTGTTGTTGTGTAACATTGGATATCATCGT
>CAJWZC010000134.1 GCA_913049915.1 uncultured Colwellia sp. | reverse complement strand
CAGCAGAGAGGTTTTTACCGTTTATAAAAAGGACTTTTCGGACACATTAACGCGCGCGTAGATCGAGGTCAGCGCCAGATCGAGGTATGGTCGAGTGCCTGGTTAAATTAATTTTTAAGCAGCCACGGCACTAGATTGCAGACTTACAGTGTCTCAAAACTAAAACACTAATAACTATAACAGGCGTGGCCTAGAGTTGACTTGACGGATTATTCAGGTATGGTTAATATTATATTCACGGAGGGATAGAATGGAGTTAAGAGGCTGGTACCTTAGAGTCCTTTAGACGTGATTATGTAGCCGTTGAAGAGTGCTACTTACTTGCACCTCAAACAAACTAAAAACAAACTAACAAGGAAGTTAGCTAATGGAAACCTTTTCAAAATATTGGCCCGAGATTACCGCCGTGGCCATATCAATTTTGGCTTTGCTCATATCCGGTTACTTTAGTTGGCGCTCTCATAAGAGAGGTAAACTAGACCAGAAGCTAAATCAAGAGCAGCTCAGAAAGATAAAAGAAGCTAGTCAAAAAGCCTACGACCAATGGATTGTTCAGCAGCTACACCAACCCAGAAAATAATTGCCTTATTCCTTTATTCTGCATGGGTTTCAAGCGGATTGGTTTAGAGTTTTTAGAGTGGATTCAGACATTTTGAAACAATATAAAAAAGGAAATTAGCGACTTGTACTAATGGCCGCACTTGTGGTCATTAGTACAGATAAAAGGGGCTAGTCGCCTGGCCCCTTTTAGACTGATTTGTCACTTGTTTCGATTGCGCTTCTTCTTGCAGCTTTTACTAGGCCGCTTTATGTCAGACGTGTTGAGACAAAAGGGTTGATAAGAGTTATCTGGCGCATAAGTTGCGCAAATCTCTTGGTACTTACCACTCTCTGTAATTGAGGAAAGACCACAGTCAAAGTTCTTGATAAAGCTGTTAGTATCAGGAGGGTTAGATGGTGGATACATAAGCACTGTAATGCCTGAGAGACAGTTAAGAGGTGTTTCCCCATCGCTTTCTACAATGGCGGCAACCTGCATGCCCGGTGGGATACCATAACCCGCAATAATAATCGCGTCAGTATCATTGTCCACTAGATAAACGGGATCGTCGCTAACTTCAGCTACAGTCTAGCCATATCCAGCCGCTTGAGCACAGCTTAAATCAGCAGAAAAACCATTTCCAAAGGCCAAGCTATTATTGGTGTTTACTAAGCCATTTGCTGAAACTATGAGTGTATCGTTAGTCCCAGGAGCTGAAGCTGCACTGTAAGGTTGGGTGGTAGCCATACCTCTCGACAGCCTAAGGTTAGTTCTAGACCAGCTCAGACAGCCAATCACCTCGCCACTTAACAGTGCTTCGCCTACACCCGTGCCAGTGGGTTGAGCGGCATCATAGAAGGCACATTCATTATAGGGCTTGGCGACTATCTGACAGTCCATATGTATGTTGGCGTCACACACCGCATTCAAAATATCAGCACTAAAACCGCCAGAAACTGAACCATCAGACGGTAATGGATTATCCCACGGGTAAAATGGTCCGCCTTGAGCAATTATGTAAGATCGCGCATTGTTTTTTGATTTGTCAGTACCAGCTGCACTTACACTGACCATTAAAAATTCTAAGGTCAGGATTGTAAGCATAAATAAATACTTAACGTTCCTTGTTATCCAAATAATATCCATATTATTCACCGCAGTAGTTAATAAAGAAGTGTTTTTCAACGCCTAAGGTCTATCTTAAAATTATCTTCACAATTATCGAGTACAAACGTTATAAGAGTCCGCGGTTCACTGTGAAAATAAATGTCATACTTGGGAGATAGACCAAAAATTTTTATGTTTGACTTCAAATTATCTGATCAAAATTTAAGTGGCTTTTGTTGATGGACGATTAGGAGGGAATATTGCTAGTTGAGGGGTAAGGGGGGTCAAATCGCTAGAGACTTATGTTCTGTAGATCGTGGGGTATAAAATTGCGAACAATGAACTGGTTCGATTGAAAAAGTAATTAATCTAAACAACTCATTTTTTCCTAATGTAGAGTTCTTTTTCTACTTCGGCAACGGGTTTTCCTGAGGTATCTTTTATTGTGAGCGTATAACGAGGTTGGTATTTTCTTTTTTCCTTGGTGATCTCTTTTATTGTTTCAATTTGGTTTTTGTCAAACATAAATTCAGCAAAAAGATGTCCTTTTCCCGGTCTAATAAAGTTGATCTTGGCAGATTTATCCCAAACGATGTATTGCTTTCCTAATATTTTTATTAACATGGACATATAAAAAGGATCGGCCATGGCATAGAGCGATCCGCCAAAATGAGTTCCAACAATGTTTTTATTCCAAAACCTCATTTTCATCTCTACTTTAATATAATGATAATCTGGAGAAATTTCTCTCACCCAAATGCCTGTTCCTAAATAGGGAGGCCAAAAGTTTATAACGGTTTTCATTAAGAATATTTTCATATTGAAAGAAGTATCTGACTTCATTACCGTTCCTTGGGTTATTGATTATCCATAATAGAATAGATCGCCAGCTGTGCCTAGTCAATAAAATAAGTTAGAAATTATTCGATGACTGTCTGCTGTATCGGTCGGATAGTTTTTGCCCTAGATTGAACACTTGCAGTGTCTCAAAACTAAAACACTAATAACCCTAACGCGCTTGGCCTAGGTGGAATTGGGCGGGAGTTTTGAGACCAGATTGCAAGCGAATGGGGAGGGGGGTTAAATCCCTAGAGCATTCTATTCTGTAGATCGTGGGTATAGTAATTCTTTTATATTGCTAGTCGAGGGGTAGGGGGGATATCAGCGATTAGTTGCGAAAATGAATAGCTTGATTTAGGATATTCAATCGTCTAGCTAAGGACAGCACATGAATTTCTTAGTCATACTATTTTGCTTGATTACCACAGTACTTTTCATACAGAGCTGTGACTCCAGTTTTGTGGGAGGATTTGCAGGAGAGCGCCAATGGTTCGAGGATATAAATTCCGGGAAAAGCAGGTCCAGTTATGGCTCAGAGGTAGCTTATAGAGCTACAAAGTATTGGCCAGTAGCCGCGATTTATCTTTGAGAAATGGGAAGAAAACAGCCGAGTCGAATGTAATCTCTTGTCGGGATTTTGAATCTAAAGAAGCTCAAGAAATAAAAGTATACGATCTAGGCGAATGCCCAAAAGGCACTAAAGATGAAAGGACAGGAATAACAATACAATTTAGAGTAAACGAAGAAATGTTCCCTAAGAGTTGGGAAACAACAGAAATCAATGCGAAGGGTGCTTCGCCAGATAAATTAGAATTTGAGAGAAATTCGAAACTTATTAACGTAGCACTTAATAAATATCTCGCAGCTTTACTAATGAACAACCTAAGAGAAATTTACATCTTAAAATCGCTAGAGGTTGCTGGTTATGCATATGGAGGTACAGCGTCTTCTGACATTGTATACATAGCGCATGGTGAGGTGGAAAACGTATCCCACCATGAATTCTCACATGTCTTGCTACTGGGTCACACGGATAAGTTTAATAAAAAAGAATGGGAAAGTCTTAATGAAATGAGTTACGGAAGTGGTGGATTTGAAGTACTCAAAGACCTGAGTAAGAGTGAGAGTATGATTCAGAGGCAGATTGTTGACCGAACGTTTAATAGTAAGGGTTTTTTGACTCAATATGCCTCATCAGCTTTTGAAGAAGATGTTGCTACCTTCGCAGAAAACCTCTTTTTGCCTAATTGCCAACGTAGCAGGGCTATAAAAGCAAATGTAAAACTTGCTGAAAAGCAGAAATTAGTTATTGAATTTTATAATTCACTTGATGAAATTTTCACAAAAGAATATTTTGAAGGATTACTCAACACAAAGTGTATAGCAAAAAATAGGCTCGATTAAAGTGGGCGATTGTTCAAATCATTATGCACAATTTGAAAAGCCAAATATAAAATGAATAGCTTAATTTAGGATATTCAATATTTTAGCTAAGGGCAGCGAATGCGAATCTACCTGTTAATAATCCTTCTTACATTGCTCCCTAACACAGTTCAATCGGCTCAATTTGCCAAAATGCTTAAGCTTGCTGAGCAGGGGGACGCCTATGCTCAGTATTATGTAGGTGTAATGTATGCTAGCGGCGACGGTGTTCCAGAGGACGATAAGAATGCATTCTATTGGTGTACAAAAGCCGCTGAGCAGGGTGTTGCTGATGCTCAAAGCTATCTAGGCTACATGTACGACAATGGCGAGGGTATTCCAGAGAACGATAGGATCGCTGTCATTTGGTATACCAAGGCCGCTGAGCAGGGTGTTACTTATGCTCAATACAAGTTAGGTCTGATGTATACCAATGGCGAGGGCGTCTCAAAGGACAATAACATCGCTGTCATGTGGCACACCAAAGCTGCTGAGCAGGGGGACACTAATGCTCAATACAATCTAGTTGTTGGGTACGCTAGTGGCGATGATGTGCCAGAGAACGGTAATATTACATTCAAGAAGTACACAGAATCCCCTAAGCGGGACTTTGATAAGGCTCAAGGTAATCTAGATTTAATTTACAGCAATGACGAGATTGCGCTAGACAACGATAGTACCGATGTCATCTGGTACGCAAAAGCTTCTGCTATTTTCTACACTAAGGCTGCTGAGTCCGGGGATGCTGGCGCTCAATACAAGCTGGGTGTCATGCATGCTAATGGAGAGGGTGTTTCAGACAACGATAAGACCGCTGTCATGTGGTTCACCAAAGCTGCTAAGCAGGGACACGCTCGTGCTCAAACCAGGCTAGGTCTCATATACGAATTTGGTGATGGTGTACCAGAGAACGATAAGACCGCTGTCATGTGGTACACCAAGGCTGCGAAGCAGGGTTATGCTAATGCGCAACATATTCTCGGTGATATTTACATCAAGGGCGAGTATGTTCCAGAGAACGATCAGACCGCAGCAATGTGGTACACCAAGGCCGCTAAGCAGGGTTATGCTAGCGCTCAATACAATCTAGGCATAATGTACGCCACAGGCAAAGGTGTTCCACAGGACGATAAGATCGCTGCCACGTGGTATAGAAAAGCCGCTAAGCAGGGTGTTGCTTATGCTCAATACAACCTAGGTGTTATATACTTGGGTGGGCAAGGTGTTGCAAGGCTTATGCAGTTCGCTGTCAAGTGGCACATAAAAGCCGCTGAGCAGGGTGTCGTTCCCGCTCAATACAATCTAGGTCACATGTACGCTAATGGAGAAGGTGTTCAAAAGGACGATAAGACCGCTGTCATGTGGTACAGAAAAGCCGCTCAGGAGGGTTATGAATCTGCTCAATTAAATCTAGGTCACATGTACCAATTTGACTTGGACGTCGTAGAGAACGATATAAAGGCCTATGTGTGGTATTCAGTTGCCAAAGCTAGCGGACATGAGGCTGCCAAAGATAATTTAGACATTCTTAAGAAAGAAATGACACAAGAAAAAATAGTAAAGGCGCAGGAACTAGCCGCTAAATGCTACAAGTCAGACTATAAAGATTGTGATTAAACTCTAGCTAAGGACAGTATTGTGAGTTTAAAAAAGCTATTAAATGTTCCACAAAATTACGAAGTAAAGCTGACCAGGTTATAAGTCAAAAGGTACTTTGGCTCAAAATTAAGATTAGGATTACGACATATTTGATGAAAATGGAGTAAAGGTTTTACTATCAATGAGTGGTCACATACGAACCTTAAAGCATCAAAAACCAATGCTGGATTCAAAAAGTATGACTCAAAAGGTAAGTTGAGGAAACTTAAGCCACCACCAATGGTACCTGTATATTGACCGCGCTCTATCTGATATGGCTACCTCCACTTCCACCCATTCTAATAAATACCAACAGTTGACCATGGGGATGCGATCATTTCTAGGTCGATCATTAGCTTAATTCCTTTAACACCTCTGGTGGGTTTAGATGTTTATATGATGAAGTTGGGTTAGTCGGGTAGATTAGCTTTAGTCCTAGCTTGGCCTGATAGTGCTTTACCATCCACTTCGGGCTCAAACTCTTGGCGCTGGTATTCTGAATGATGGACAGCGTTGACCGTATCGCCATCCGGTGACAATGCTCCAGCCAAAGAATTTCTGAGACTTCCATACCGTCCCTGGTCATTTGCTCGCATTGCTCTTTGGTCACTGATGGAATCCTTTCCTTGTCTCTCATCACTGCACAGTAGTTTTGTTGCTTAAACAATAGACCACGCAATAGCTGTTTTTTTATTCTATTTGATAGACTGTCCAAAAGAATCTAGCCTACTATAAAACGCATAATTTAAAGCCATAGGCGGTTATGAAAGCCTATCTAGTTTTTTACTTCTAATTTTATCTCGACTTTATTTTATTTTAGTGAATCAGGCGTTTTA
>CAJWZC010000133.1 GCA_913049915.1 uncultured Colwellia sp. | reverse complement strand
CATTCGGACGCGGGATGGAGCAGTCTGGTAGCTCGTCGGGCTCATAACCCGAAGGTCGTCAGTTCAAATCTGGCTCCCGCAACCAATTACTTAATTTTATTAAGTTACGATATATTAAATAATAAATATTCTATTCTAGAATTAAGACTTATCTGAAATACTCATAAAAATATAATACCCTGATAAAAATAATTTAACGATGATTAAAGCATAGTATTCTGACGATTACGTTATAAAAGTCCAAATTACTTTTGTATCAATCTTGAGGAAACTTAATCATAAACTTAATTATTCTAATTTAAAAAAGTTATTTTTATCTGAATTTAATCTTCGTCTAAGTTAAATACTTGATATACCCCTAAGTAAAATCACAGAATAAATTGCGTATTAAATATGTATTAACTGATCTTATTTAGACACAAAATTAATCAAGTTTCCTGTTGATTTTAGTGAGTTTAAAGAAAACATAACTTCTTTATGTCTCTTTTCTACTTACTAACTACTTTATATTAGACAGTTTTGACAACGGTCAATATCAACAGTTTATAACTCGTTAATATTCTAATTTTTGTTCACAAAATATAAATACGTTACTGAAAAAGTACCTAGTGTGGTAAGTGACATAATATCTTCCAGTACATTATGAATTCTTTTCATACGGCTTAAAACGCTCTAATTATTATAATTAATAAAGTACACCTTGTATTTTTATTTTATTTCCAATTATTCAAACGACTTAAAAAATCTATATTTCTTAATCTGTGAATATTTTAAAAATTATACTTATGGATAACTTTATCCTTATAATCATATCCTTCAAACATTGATTGGGAGTTTCCATAATATGTGGCCTCAGCTAATATATTAGTAATTAGACGTACTTTTTTCTCCTTTATATTGAAGCTCTTTCTTGAGATTAATTACTAATTTATTAAACGACTATCTTATAGTAAAGCTACACAAGACAAATTTATTATGGACTACTCAAAGTCAATTAGAGAAGGTCATCGTTTGATATAATACCAATTGAATTAATTAATGGTCCACCTTCAAATACTCTAAACTTACTGCTTCTAAATTATGTCTACTCCTAATAGCGAGGTTTTTCATGACAGCTATTACTCAATCACGTACCTTACACTTAGAAGTTTATCCTCATTGAATTTTGATCACTACATTAATAAAAATAGTATAATTAGGCTTAAAAAATCAGTTAAAGAATAAACAATCTATTTTGGATAAACATCAGGTAAGCCATTTGGCTTAGTCCAATTTATGGCTATGAGTAGGTCATTAGGTCAATACTTTTTGGTTTTTAAGCTCCTTACAATGCTCGTGTCAAAATTTAAGAGGATACGGGTTATGAATAAATTATTTTTAAGTTCAATCATACTGTCATCAACACTATTAACAGCATGTGGCGGCGAACAAGTAGCTATTGAAGTTGAATCACCTAATACAAGCATTGATATCAATAAATCGCAGAATACAGATACTGATGTGAATGATAGTGCTTCGCAGAACAATGAAACAAACGATAATGATAGCGAAAGTGGCTCTTATTCAGGTTCTAACTTGGTAGAAGATGAATCAAACACTGAAAATGAAGCGGAAAATGATGATAGCGTTATTATCACCATACCAGCAGTGGCTGTTGTAGAAGGCAATGATTATGGCTTTGTTCAAAACTCGAGTTCAAACAATACGGCGTCAATGGATACAAGTACAATAATACCTGAAACTATCGCAAGTCCTGAACTAGAAACTGAAACTATTACAAATCTTAAACCAGAAACTGAAACTATCACAAATCTTAAACCAGAAACTGAAACTATCACAAATCTTAAACCAGAAACTGAAACTATCACAAGTCTTGAACCAGAAACTGAAACTATCACAAGTCTTGAACCAGAAACTGATATTGATGTTGATGAAATCAACGATACCGATACCAGCGTTGAATATTCAGCTTCAACCTATACTGCTGGCACCACTTATATAGCCGGTGATATTATAAATAATAATGGCAAGATTTATCGATGTTTAGTAGCTGGCTGGTGTAGTACTAGTGCAGCTGCTTATGAGCCAGGCGTTGGTTTTGCTTCTGATAGTGCTTGGGTATTAGTTGACGAAAGTATAGAAGAGCTCGTCGAAGAGGTAAGCTCTGAAGAAAGTACAGAAGATAGCACGGAAAATAATAGCGATGATAACGCAGAGAACTCTTCAGAAGATAAAGAAGTAACGGATATAAATATTCGTAACTGTTTACCTGAGGGCTTATATATTACACCAGGTACAAATCCTAACCTATGTGCGGTTTACGATGAAGATGGTCGTGAAATTATGGATGACGACCACCCTCGTCGTATTATTGGTTACTTTACCTCATGGCGTACAGGTTATAACGACCAACCTGCTTATTTAGTGAATGATATCCCTTGGGATAAAATCACTCATATTAATTATGCTTTTGCACATATAGATGGTAATTATAAAGTTTCTGTTGGTGATACTAGTGATAGTAGTAACCCTGCAACAGGCTTAACTTGGGATACCGTATCAGGTGCTGAGATGGATACTGAATTTAGTTTTAATGGCCATTTCAACTTATTAGCAAAATATAAAAAGCAATACCCTGATGTGAAAACTCTTATCTCTGTAGGTGGTTGGGCCGAAACTGGAGGTCACTTTGATGAAGAAGGTCGTGATGCAGATGGGGGCTTTTATACCTTAACGATTAAAGACAATGGCGATATCAATTACGATGCGATAAATACGTTTGCCGATTCAGCCGTTGAATTTTTACGGAGCTACCACTTTGATGGTGTTGATATTGATTATGAATACCCAACAAGTATGGCGGGTTCAGGTAATCCTGATGATGTTGAATTTTCAGAACCACGTCGTGCTCAATTATGGGCTGGCTACATGGAGCTAATGAAAACCTTAAGAGAAAAGTTAGATATTGCTGGCGAAGAAGATAAACATCACTATATGTTAACTATTGCCTCCCCCTCATCAGGATACTTATTACGTGGTATGGAAGCATTCCAAGCAGTTAAGTATTTAGATTACGTTAATATTATGAGCTATGACTTGCACGGCGCCTGGAATGAGTTTGTTGGACCTAACGCGGCATTATTTGACGATGGTAAAGACGTAGAACTTGCTAAATGGGATGTTTATTCAACCACACAATACGATGGTATTGGTTATTTAAATACTGACTGGAGTTACCACTACTTTAGAGGCGCAATGGCTGCAGGCCGTATTAACATTGGTATTCCTTACTATACTCGTGGCTGGCAAAATGTAACAGGTGGCACCAATGGTTTATGGGGTACAGCACCAGCGACTTCAGCAATTACTTGCCCAGCGGGTACGGGCAATAATTGTGGCTATGGTGCACAGGGTATTGACAACTTGTGGCACGATTTAGATACTGATGGCAATGAGCTTTTTGCAGGCTCTAACCCTATGTGGCATGCAATGAACTTAAAAGCAGGTATCAGTGGTTCTTACTTAACTGATTACGGTTTAGATGTTGAAACACAAAATGACGCAAAAATGCTTGGTCAATACGGTTATCACTATGACGACACACTAGTTGCTAGCTGGTTATGGAATGAGGAGAAAAAAGTATTTTTGTCTATTGAAGACGAAACATCATTTTCAAAAAAATTAGATTGGGTCATTGCAAACGGTATCGGTGGTGTAATGTTCTGGGAACTCGCTGGGGATTATGATTATGATAATGCTAAAGATGAATACTTTATGGGACAAACATTAACAAGTTTAGCTTACAGCAAATTAGCAGCAGCCGATAACTATGAAGTGAAGGCTAAAGATAGTGAATTATCGCAAGAAGCAATTGACCTTGCCGTAGATATTAGTGATTTTGCTAACGGTGATAGTAACTACCCAATTACACCGACAATTACGTTAACCAATAACAGTGATATTAACTTACCTGGTGGTACTTTAATTGAGTTTGATTTAGGCACCAGTACAAGTGCAGACATTGTTGACCAAAGTGGTATGGGGCTAATACTTGTTGATGATGGTAGTAACAGCGCAGGTAATAACGTAGGTGGCCTTGATTATGATCATCACCGTGTACAGCTGCAAATTCCTAATTGGCAAACATTAGCACCAAATGATACTATTAATTTCACAATTCGATACTATCTACCAGCGGCTATACCAAGTAATTGGACCGTAGAGATAGATGGGAAGCGATATGTTATTAGACAAGAAAAACCAAACCTACCTATATTAAAAAGCTTATAATTAAATCGCTATAATATTAAGTTTCTAAAAAGCCTGAGTGACTTACGTCATTCAGGCTTTTTATTGTTTAGATATTTATTTTTTGATTGAAAATATCTGATCTATAACCGTACTACCCGAGGTATAATTAATTTATTTCTCATTTATTACATTAAGTTACTATCAATATAACCCATATGGCCTATGCCATAAATAGCCCATTAGATCAATATCTGTTCAATCAAATTTTATCTATCATATCACTATCTAAGTTGCTCACAGCAGTGAGTTAACTAGTTAAGTTAATCACACTAACTTCAGTATTTTTTTCTTCAAGTTAACACTGGTTGTGTTTACCGAAAGAGTAGGAAGCCACTGAAACTTTACTTATTTGATAACTTAACTCAATGAAAATATTTTTGGAAAGTTTGAAATGAACGCAATAGTAAAAAACACACAAATAAGTAAAAAACTCTATAAAAGATTTTCTTCAGTAATTAAGCCTTTTGACATTGTGCAGCAGAAACTGAATGAAATTAAAGATAAAAATAAAGAAAAGTTAAAATTAGAAGCTATTATCTGCCCTCTAACTGGCGCATTAAACCATGAAGGCTTATGTAAATTATTTGATAATATTGTACCGTCAGCGTTAAAAAAAGTAACTATTATCTTTATTACAATAGATCAGATTGATGATATACAGGAAAAGCTTTCTCAGAAAGCGTTTGGTAAAGTATTAAAGAAGTTTGTTACAGAAATTAATACTATTTGTCGTAATACCGATATTATTTCTCGCTGGAATTCAAAAGATTTTGTTTTAGTTTGTCCTGAAACGACTCATAAAGAAGCCGTAGAACTTGCCCTTGAAATTAGAGATGGCATTAGAAGCTGCAAGTTGATAAAAGATATAAAGATAAGCTGTAGCACTGGTGTTACACAAGTATACGGAACCGAACTTCATGAATTAATAGCCAAAACTAGGCAATCAATCTATAGAATAAAACATAAAGACGGCAATAAATCTTATGTATCAACGGTACAAGATTTTGATAAAGATGTAGATAAAAAAATTCACACAATGAAAAGTGTACATGTTAGCGATAGCTTAGCCGAGGGTGTTTTAAATCGTGTCGAGCTGCATAACTTTTTGAACAAAATAGCCCCTGTTGATTTAAAACGAACCTGTACTATTTTTATTGAAATAATAGGTTTTGACGAAATATATAAGAAATACGGCCATGCAGTATCTATAGATGTATTGAACAGCATTACAACAGAGGTCAGAAAAATTGGTCGTAAGTGGGATACTCTTGCTCAGTGGAGTTCAACAGAATATATTATGGTCTGCCCTAGTACTAGCATTTACCGCGCGCTTGAGGTTGCTAAAGAAATCCAATTAAGTATAGAAAACCGTGTTTGGCAAAATAATATTAAAATCATCTGTAACACAGGTGCATATGATTCAAAGTGTATTGATGTAAAGGCTAATATAGAAAATCAGCGAAAACATGGCTGAAAATTATTAAAAACTAAAGGTAGAAGTAACATTGTTGCAATAAAAACATTACCGTTTCTGTAACAGATTTTATGTAATTAGTCGTTTAAAATAAAGTCCTTTGAACGGTCTTCGAATTCAATCATAAATCGATTCAAGACCGTTTTCTAATTTCTTATCAACATAGTCAGTTTGCTAGATAACTTGTCTATCGCAAGATAGACCATATTCCTCATTAAATCATCAAAGGGAAATAACTTACGTTTTTTTAATCGCTGTACAGATGCCTTAAAGCTATTTGAATAGTGTATTCAAATTAATCTAATAGGCACGCCAAGAATGACTAATTGATAGATATTTATCTATCCCAGCGAGCATAAAAGCTATCAAGTTTAAATAACACCTCATATTCACTGACCGATTGATAAGTCAGCTTTAAATCCTAGTACTGCTTTGTAATTTCTCCAGGCTACCTATTTCGTTTGTTTTCGTTCTATGTGAACAATGAAGCGCTAAACTTGCGCTTGAGGGATACTGTATTAATTGCATCAGCAAAGTCTTTAAGCACATCAACACAAGTGGTGAAGGCTTCATTAATATCACTATTGTTAAGTTAAGTACGTTAAAGC
>CAJWZC010000132.1 GCA_913049915.1 uncultured Colwellia sp. | reverse complement strand
AAAGTTAAAAATATATATTTATTTACTACTAGTGCATTATGGTGCTTTTAGTCGTATTTATTTAAGACGTCGAAACAAAAAATGAGACTCGTGTCTCATTTTTATTATTCTTAACCAATACTCTCGACTAGTTTATTTTCTCTATTTCTCGCTGATAGATAATACGGTCATTGCCTCTGAAAATACCAAAAGCAGCCATCGAGAACGGATTGTCATTAAATAAACCATCAACATCTGTAGATGTAAAGGGACATTGCAAGTTACTAGGGTCTGTCGCCCACTTGTATTGTAACCAAGGAAAGATGTCATAACTAACACATACTTGCCCGGTATTATCTGCTCCAGGTGCTGTCAATTCAATAGCTCGTATGACCCCTGGCGGAGTTCCATCAATAAATTGACCAGAAGCAGGGGTAATAGCAGGTAAAGCGGGGACTAAACTAAAATTAATCAAATCGATATTTGTTAAACTCATTTTGGCCGCGTTATAAGCCGTACATTGATCATTCTCAGCAACGATATACTGACCATCTTTAAAGTAGTTCACTGATAATGGCTGAGGTAGGTTTGACGTTTCTGGGCCATAGCTATTTTCTAGTTGAGCCCGACCAAAACGAATTTCAACACCTACGGGTTCGAGTGTTAACACACTATCAAGAGCATTACTTAAGTTACCATCGTTATCAAAATCACCATCGGCATCTAATGCGGTCACACCATCTGGGTCAATAACGGAAGCGATTGGTAAGTTAATATCCGTAGTAAACTTATTAATCTCTGCATTGAGTTCATGATGATAAACGAAGTTATCATCCTCATTATAAGTATAAGTAATAACACCCAACGCTTCATCATTTACTAAATCTGAGGTATTAACAGCTTTTAAGTCAGCCGTTAATACCAATTTAGTACCAAGAGAGCCATCTTCAGCGTAATCAAAGCTTAGAGCAGGGCGAGTAATACTACTACCAACAAGCTTCATAAAATCACCCGTATAATTTAAGGTAGTATTATTGGCTGAACCTAAAGACTTAGCTGTGATAGTAAAACTAGGGTTTAAGTTAACCTTATAGCGAATAGCACCAGTACTAGGGCTAACACTATTCATTTGACCACTATAAGCAAAGGGAATATCTCCTGCTAAAGCTGGATTTTCACAATATGCAGCTAGATCACCATCTATCTTTTCAAGGACAAAGTGATCAGGAATAAAACGCCCAACATAAGATTCATTACCTACGACATCATCAGCTCCTAGGTAACTATTATCGGTTAAGTTCGCGGATAAGCTAATGATACCTACTTCCGAGTATGTCATATCATCATTAGTAGCTATGCCTTGTTCAATGCTAGTGCCTAATGAAAAGGTATTAAATATGTTACCCGATAAGGTTCCCAAGATTCCTGAAACAGGAAAAGTAGATAAATTAGGTAATACCATATTCGGTGTCATCTCTACTGTTTCAGCATTTGCTTCACTACCAAAGTTCTTAGTGACTAGGTTATTCGACAGATCTGTATCATTATCAGCTTGCCACTGGACGGCCTTTACTATGGTAGTAAACTCTGCACCTGCCGCAATAAACTTAGCCTCTGTTGCAGTTGTCGCTTTTGGGTTATTAACTACGTCAATAAAAAATCCAAATGGGCGGACAACGAATTGATTCGACGTACCAAACATATAATTACCACTTGGATCGCCATTTTCATCTGGAATATTATAACGAGCATGGAGCTTAATTTTACCCGCATCAGGATAAGTGAAAATAAACTCAGCACTATTAACCGTATTATCATTAAAATTCAGATTAACTGAGCTGTATGATAGTGGTGAAATATTATCGATAGTAGTTATATTATCTGTATTTATTGCCACTTGGCTGCCTGCACATGCAGTAGGATCAACGCAAGTCGCGGCCATTTCAATCGCAGTAGTATCAATAAAAACGGCTTGGCAGGCGCCTGTGTCAGGATTTTTTTCAATCGCTTGAATCTTCAATATGTTTGATTGTTTTGCAGATATTTGTGTGGGTATAGGGTTTGATTCTATATTTTCAAAAAATCTAAAACCTGTATCCGCAAAAATAATATCGCAAAGGTTGGGATTTCCACCGATACAAACGGTTGCATTAGCTGGGGGAATAGTTTCATTTATTATACCTAATGTTAATATATCGGCGGTCGTTTGACTCAAACTTATCGTTGTACTCCCAGTAAAGGTGAGTGCCTCCTTGGTAATACCATCACTCTGAAAGTCCAAAGAAACTGCTTCTGAACTCAGAGGGGAGCAGACACTGTTCGTACAAGCTTTAATAGTAATAGTTTCTGGAGAGCAAGTTAAACCATTACCATTATGCTCAATTTGGTAGTGATCAATTATTGGACAGTTATTAGTAAAATCTTTAAAGGTACCCCCGAGCGCTAAACCTCCAGCTAGTTCAGAAATATGAATAAGATCCATATCCTTATCACCGTCTTCTACTATACTAAATTTAACTCCTGAAACAGTAGGTCGTTCACACTGTTTTAGCCAACCACCATCATTACCATTACGAGTATTTTGACTTGCAATAACTAAGGGAACTGAACTATACGAGGACTCGAAAAAGACATTTCGGCAAAAGTTAATACCCCTAATATTACTAAGCGTTCGAAAAGATTGGTATGTAATATCTGAAGTCAAACTCCCCTCCTGGCCAGGAGTAATGGCTATGTAACCTATTTTTTCTTTGGCGATAACCTCGCCTGTTTCTGTTTCTGCTATTTCTAAAGCTATTTTAAACTCCGTATTAGTAACGTCTTTAATAGTCGTAGTCAGGAAAGGTTCTGATTTTGGAAAAGGGCTGTTTGGGCCATCATCATCAGGCTCGTTTATCATGGTCTGAATGGAAGCAATAATCGCAGGTGTAGTTGAAAATGGTCCGATTGAAATAGTTTCCCAACCAATAGTGCCAACAGTACTAAAATTTCGACCTTGAATCAGCTTAGTTTCCTTACTACTTACTACCATTTTCGCCCCTCCATTGAGAGTATAGTCTCCAGGAACTATAGCTAGAAAATCGATAGTTTCAGCCTGATTCCCATCAGCTTTATTGTTGGCATTCTCTTGTGATTCAACCTGAGCAATATCAAAGCCTTCTTTAGTGACATTTTTGATTCTAAGTGCCATACGATGGTTATTTAATTCAGTAGTCGGCATACTAAATATTAAAGGCTCCACCAAAAAAGGTGTATCAAAACAAACATGATTAAATTTAACTTCACCATTGACAGGACGAGTATCATTTAAAACAACTCGTCCTGCTACAGCTGCGCTCACGGGTACAGCTTTTACAACAGGCGTGCTAAAAGCGAAAAGAAATATTATAAAGAGAAAGCGTAATAACATTATAAACTCCTCGCTTCAACTTGAATAGAGCGACTACTTTTTACTATTACCTTGCTATTAACTTCCATAACACCACTACCACATTTACCAGTACTGGTTAGACGAAAGTATTCAACGCTATTAACTGTGTCAGTAAAGTAATTATCACACGTTGTTGTTGCCTCGCAGTGATATAATCCTTTAATATCAGTACCTGAGTCTTGTAAATCATAACTATTGGTAGAGTTACAAATATTGGCAGCAGAGTTTAATGGAAATAATACCACTAGTTCAGCCTGCATAGCTGAATTTGCAGCCATTAAAGCCCGTGTCCCGATAACTTCTTGCGCAATGGTTTCACTGCTCGTTGAAAGAACTCTCATTAAAGCGCTACCAAGCAAAGTCAGTACAATAATAACAAACAACGACAGTATCAAGGCACTGCCTTGATGCTTAGCTTTAATTAATTTATTACTGTTACGCTTATTGCTTATTATCATATTATTTGACTTGTTTTATGCCTTTAATTTAAGGGATATTGATAATATGTATGGCATTATCAAAGATCATTTCCTCTCCATCGCGTGTGAAGTTTAACTTGATTTGTATCACTGCATTTCGTCGTAGTGAAGCTTGAAATACAGTAAAACTGCTGCTAGAAAAATCGATATTCTCAGCCATTAAGCTATTACTGCCATTCACAAAAAATGGAGGCAAGAGCTGTGAAGCATTAAAATCATAACCGACATAACGGATAAGTGTTGATCCATTCAGGCAATAAGAAACTGGTGTATTAAAAATATAAGCCCTATTAGTAGGTGAATCTTCATTAAATTGCACCGCATTAGCTAATTTCATAATATCTAATCCGTCTACCGTTGTTGACTCAGGGTACTCACTAATTAAAAAAGCTTTACCTGAGCTAACGTTATGAGATTGATAAACCTCTGCACTATTTAACGGGTATACAATCACTACATGATTAGTTGTATTAGGAAGCTGAAATGGAATAACCGTTAAGGTATTAACTGCTGTCTCAGGGGCTACGGGAATTTCAGTATAAATAGTACTAGTAATAATTGGCACAAATTCAAGACAGCGTATTATTCCATTACTTCTTACTCGCATACTATTAGGAACCGCATTACGTACTTCACGATTTAAACGTTCAACAGCAAAGCGTGCATTAGCAAGTAACTCATCACGTTCAGTCACATTGACATAAGTTTGTGTACTTAATTTAATAAAACCTGCGATACCAACTGACATTACGCCCATTATGATAATAACGATGATCAATTCCATCAGCGTAAAGCCAGATTGTACCCTTTTCCCTGTACTTTCTTTTACATCTTTACCTAAGACTTTAATAGAAACGAACATCAGAAATTAGCCTTATGGGTAGCAAATTTAATTTCAGTACCTAACGGCGTGGTAACTGTAACCATAATACGTTTGGCTAGATTATTGGCCAAACCTAAATCTGTGCCAGCATAACGAACATCAACATAAACTTTAAAGCTACTATAACTGTCTCCCAATGAATTATCTAAGGCATCATCTTTGGCGACATACTCATGAAAATCATCAACATCATTATAATCTTCACGGTTATCTTCATTCGCATCTATACGTAAACCATTGCCATCTTCAGGACCGAGCTTGTCGGGATCTGTACAAGCATTTGAACCAACAGGCTCTCCACATCGTATTAGTCCACCTACCATATCTGAATTGTGGTCAAAGGCACGAGAGCTAATATCATTTAACAAGCTTTGGCCTAATTCGGCCGCTTTAACTTGTAATATTTGATCGGCACTTTTTTGCTCTGCTGGCGCTATAAGCGTTGAAATAATTGAGAGGGAAATTGATAACACCACAATACCAATTATTAGCTCTATCAAGGTAAAGCCAGAGTTATTTTTAAAATAAGATGTGGTTATTTTAGAAGATTTAAATAGCATGGATATAGCCTTCTGACTCTATTTTAATCTGCAAGGTTTCAACACTACTTTGTATATTAATAATACAACCGTTAGCACAGTCGTTTAGTGTTACTGCATTATTACTCACTGGTCGTCCCATACTATCAAACGTAATGGCACTAGGATTAATTTCACCCTCAATACTAAAGCTAACCTGATATTTTTTATCAACTTCAAAACCCGTTGCGTCTGGCTCCCAGCCAGTAAATGTAATAATGTCGCAATCTAACCTGTTAGGCACTCCATAACGTGAAACGGTACTATCATTATCAAAAATTAGTTGATGGCAATAACTATCAGTACTATCTGTTTGCTGCATAGCGCGCTGCTGGGTTAACCGTAATGCCGAGATTAATTGGACTCTATGCGTGTGTGCTTGGTAACTTGAGGTACCATCAAAACGCGGTAAAACATTTACAGCCAGAATACCCACTATAATAATAACGGTGACTAATTCTATGGTGGTAAACCCGCTATTTAGTTTCATGTTTTATTAGAGAACTTTGACAGTAAATTTAGACAAAAAAGGAGAGCTAAGCTCTCCTTTTTTTAACTTTACAAATAAATCTATATTACACACAATCAACTACAGTAATGACTGGTCTCAGGGTTGAGCTTTGTGCTTCTTCATAATAAATAATGCAAGTATCTGTTATAGCAGTTGGTGTA
Source organism: uncultured Colwellia sp. (assembly GCA_913049915.1). Taxonomy (GTDB): domain Bacteria; phylum Pseudomonadota; class Gammaproteobacteria; order Enterobacterales; family Alteromonadaceae; genus Colwellia. The sequence goes on along the minus strand of CAJWZC010000132.1, from coordinate 454 downwards.
GTATTACCTTCAGGGTAAACGATGACATACCCAGAAACAGAATCAATAATAAGAAATTCAGTCGAATTTACATCTAGTAAAAGCCCCCAATCGGTAGCTGGTTCTGTTACAGGAGCAGTACCAGCAGTTGATATAGGATAACCAAAATTTAAATTTACTGCGCCTGCGCTACCATTAACTACAACAGTAGGGTTAGCAGTACTAGGAGGACCTGTAACTTCACCAGCCCCAGTAGTTTCAATTCCAGCAATCAATGATTTACTGTACACGAACGTTGAAGCTGTTAGCATTGAGGCTTTTATCGCTTGTAAAGTAGCTGTACGGGCATCTGTCTGTAAATTAATAAATTTAGGTGCTGCTGTTACCGCTAAAATACCTAAAATAACGATGACTACGACTAATTCAATTAAGGTAAAGCCCTTTTGGTTTGTTTTACTATTCATACTATTTTTCA
>CAJWZC010000131.1 GCA_913049915.1 uncultured Colwellia sp. | reverse complement strand
TAATACCAAGTTGATTAAGTTCTTTCCCACTCAGCGAGAATTAAAAGGCTTAGAGACAAGGCATTGATTGATGAGAATGGTTATTCCCTTCTCAAAATCAATAACGATGTGTGTAAGCCTTTTAAACTCGACCTTAGGAACTTACTTGATGCCCATTAACTTCGTTAAATTAATTTGATTTAGAGTGACTAAACCGAAATGAATTTTTATTGTTATTGAACATCGAGTATAGTTCTGAGTTGGGAAGAAATTTAATCAAATTGATATAGGTTAGCTATTACTCTGTATGATTTACACTTATTGCGTTAAGTGTAGTGTCTTTTTATCGATAAAATAAGACGCGTTAAATAAAAAACCGAGTAACTTTCGTTAATCGGCTTTTTTATCGTTATTACTTATCAAGTAACTAATACTTAAGGCATCATTGCTTCTTGATCTTCACCTTCTTTTTCAATCACTTCAGGTATCAAATCTTCTCTTGAAATACCTAATGATAATGCCACTAAACTAGCCACATATATTGAAGAGTAAGTACCAACAAATACACCAAATAATAATGCTGTAGCAAAACCATGAATCAGTGCACCACCTTGAAAGAACAGGGCTGCTAATACTAATAAGGTAGTAATTGACGTTATAAAGGTTCGACTTAGTGTTTGCGTCAAAGAAATATTAATGACTTCTTCTGCTTCACTGTTACGTATTTTTCTAAAGTTCTCTCGGATACGATCTGAGACAACAATGGTATCATTGAGTGAGTAACCAATAACCGCTAAAACCGCTGCCAGCACTGTTAAGTCAAACTCTAGCTGTAAAACAGAAAACAAACCAAGTGTTAATAATACGTCATGAAATAACGCCACGACAGAGCCAACAGCAAAGCGCCATTCAAATCGAAAAGCAACGTAAATCAAAATACAAATCAGCGCCGTTAGCATAGCTAAACCACCCTGCTCTGCTAATTCATCACCAACGCTTGCACCAACAAACTCAATACGGCGCATATCAACTTTTTGACCTGAGCCACTTTCTAATATAGCTAATACTTCATTACCAAGCATTTCAGCTTTAACGTCATCACGTAATCCTAAACGGATAACAACATCACGGCTACTACCGTAAAATTGCACTTTTGCATCAGCAAAACCGTTGGTTTTCATTACGCCACGGATCTTTTCTAAATCAGCAGCTTCTTGAAAACCCACTTCAATTAGCGTACCGCCAGTAAAGTCTAAACCAAAGTTTAATTTGTTAGTTGCTAACGATAGAACTGAAGCAATCATGAGTAACGCACTAAACACCATGGCTATCTTGCGATAGCTCATAAAGTTGACAGTGTCTTTTAATTGTAAAATTTGCATAAATTTAAATTCCTGTCCCTATTATATCGGAAGTTTATCAAGGCGTTTTCCGCCCCAAATAGCGTTAACTACGGCACGAGTACCAATAACAGAGGTAAACATTGAAGTAATGATACCAATAGATAGTGTTATGGCAAAACCTTTAACTGGACCAGTACCAATAGCAAACAGAATTAGTGCGGCAATTAGTGTGGTTATATTAGCATCAATAATAGTTGAAAATGCGGCATCATAACCTTGGTGAATGGCTTGTTGAATCGTTTTACCTTCACGTATTTCTTCACGAATTCGTTCAAAAATAAGTACGTTAGCATCAACAGCCATACCAACAGTTAAAACGATACCAGCCATGCCAGGTAAAGTAAGCGTAGCCCCTGGTATTAATGACATAATACCGACAATGAGTACTAAGTTAGCGCCTAATGCAAGGTTAGCTACTACACCAAAGGCGCGGTAATAAACCATCATAAAGATAAACACTAAGCCAAAGCCCATCATAATTGCTTCAAAACCAAGTTTTACGTTTTCAGCGCCTAAAGTAGGGCCTACTGTGCGCTCTTCTACAATAGCAATAGGTGCTACTAAAGCACCTGCACGTAATAATAAGGCAAGGTTATGCGCTTCAGCTGGACTACCCGAACCAGTGATTCGGAAGGATTTACCTAAACGTGATTGAATAGTGGCAACTGAAATAATTTCTTGATGCTTTTCAAAAATAAGATTGCCTTCAGCATCTTTTTTGTCAGTGGATTTAAATTCAATAAATACGGTTGCCATTGGCTTACCGATATTACTTTTTGTGCCACTCGACATTTTAGAGCCACCAGCACTATCAAGTGAAATATTCACTTGTGGACGTGAGTACTCATCAAAGCCTGATTTGGCATCAATAATATGATCGCCAGTTAACATAACACGTTTTTTTAATAAGCTTGGCTTACCGTCTTTATCTGTTAATAAGATAGCGTTTGCTGGCACGCGACCATTTAATGCATTTGATAAATCACCTTCGGTATCAACTAATCTAAATTCAATAGTTGCTGTAGCACTAAGAATTTCTTTCGCTGTTGCGGTATCTTGAACACCTGGCAATTCGATAACAATATGTTTTTTACCTTGGCGCTGAACAAGTGGCTCTGCAACTCCTAATTCATTAACTCGATTTCGAATAATAGTAATATTTTGCTCTAAAGCATATTCACGTATTTCTTTAACCTTTTGCTTAGTCATTTTCGCCGTTAGCGTCAGCGTATCGTCATCTGTAGTGAGCAGTAAATCACGATAGCGTTTTTTCAGTAATGATTGCCCTGCTTCTAAATCTTCAATTTTACGAAAAACGACCTTAACAGTATCATTACCTTCTTTAACACTGCGGTAGCGAATTTTTTCATTACGTAAATCACCACGAAAATCACTCACCATACCTGTTTTAGCTTTATTGATGGCTTCTTTCATGTTTACTTCTATCAAGAAGCTAACGCCACCACTTAAATCTAGACCTTTTTTCATTGGCGTACCGCCAATAGCGGCTAGCCACTCTGGCGTATTAGGCGTTAAGTTTAAGGCAACAGAAAACTGTTTACCTAAATTATCATCTAGTACATCACGGGCTTTAAGCTGATCTTCAGTATTGTTAAAACGTGTTAATACTTGACCGTTTTCTAAAGTAATACTAGCAAAGGTCAGATTACTTTCTTCTAATTGTGCTCTGATTCTATCAAGGGTAGCAGTATCAGCTTCAACGCCGCGTAAACCAGACACTTGAACAGCCGGTGATTCACCGTATAGGTTTGGTGTGGCATAGAGCGCACCTAAAGCGACAATCATTACCACCATCAGTGTTTTCCATAAGGGATATTTGTTTAACACAATGTGTCCTTTTTTTATTTATTCTTCGCGCGAACAAAACTTTGATAAAAATCTGCCCACCCTACTTAACGTATTATTAAATTAACTATTTCTAGCTTTTAACTAAAAAACATCAATTTACTTTATATTTTTAGCTAAGTTAGTTGGCTTTAGTTCAAAGAAAAAGCACGTAGTTGACGCATGTCAATGAGTACTTTTAATGATGAAATGAAGCCAAATAACAAGGATAAAATTATAAAGATTTCATTGTGCCTTTAGGCAATACTGCGTTTATCGCGCCTTTTTGTACTGTTACTTCAGTACCTTCGCTAATGCTAACAACAATAAAATCTTTTTCATCAGAAACTTTAACGATTTTGCCAACAATGCCGCCTTGCGTTAAAACTTCATCGCCTTTAGCTAGTGAAGACATTAAACCTTTATGCTCTTTTACACGTTTTGCTTGTGGACGATAGATCATGAAAAAGAAGACTAAACCAAAAACGGCTAGCATAATGATCATTTCCATTCCGCCACCGGCTACTGCTGCTGGTGCGTCTGCTGCGTGTGCTGTACTGATAAATAAACTCATATTTCTCTCTACTTCTTATTATTGATTAGCTAATTAGTTAGTAACTTATCACTTTATTGCTATTAAGTTTGATTTAGGTGTCAAAGGTACTCATTGACTAACGTCAACTCCGTGCCTTTTCCTATAAATCAAACCGAATAGCTTCAAATTGACAAGCTACTGGATTCTTAAAACTCTTCTAAATATTTCTAAGGTAAATTGATCTTAAACTTGCTTACTACCTTCGGCTAATGGTGGCACTGGTAAGTCACGTAAAGCGTAAAATTCTTCTACAAAGGCGTCTAACTTACCTTGCTCAATGGCTGCACGCAAACCCTGCATCACTTTTTGGTAAAAATGAAGGTTATGTAAGGTATTTAATTGTGAACCCAGGATTTCTTTACACTTATCTAAATGGTGTAAATAAGCACGAGAATAATTCTTACAGGTATAACAATCACAAGTGTCATCAAGTGGTGCAACATCTGTTTTATGGGCAGCATTTCTGATCTTAATAACACCCGTATTGACAAATAAATGACCATTACGAGCATTACGTGTCGGCATTACACAATCAAACATATCAATGCCACGACGTACACCTTCAACTAAGTCTTCTGGTTTACCTACCCCCATAAGATATCGGGGCTTATTTTTAGGTATCAAGGGCGCGGTATGATCTAATATTCGAACCATATCTTCTTTAGGCTCACCTACTGATAATCCACCAATCGCATAACCATCAAACTCTATCGCTTTTAAGCCAGCAACTGATACTTCACGTAAGTCTTCATACATACCGCCTTGTACTATACCAAACAGTGCATTGGGACTATCGCCGTGAGCATCCTTTGAACGCTGTGCCCAACGAAGTGAAAGTTCCATTGAGTCTTTTGATTCTTTATGACTCGCTGGATATGGCGTACATTCATCAAAAATCATAACAATATCTGAATTTAAACTACGCTGTACTTCCATTGAACGCTCTGGTGTAAGCATAATTTTTTCACCATTCACTGGTGAACTAAAACGTACACCTTCTTCGGTGATTTTACTCATTTTTCCTAAACTGAATACCTGAAAACCGCCAGAATCAGTTAAAATCGGTCCATTCCAATTCATAAAATCATGCAAGCCACCATGCTGCTCAATAATATCGGTACCTGGACGTAACATTAAGTGAAAGGTATTACCCAAAATAATATGAGCACCGGTAGCAGCAACCTCTTCAGCTTTCATGCCTTTAACCGTACCATAGGTACCTACTGGCATGAATGCAGGGGTTTCAACTACACCACGATCAAACGTTAATCGGCCACGACGGGCTTTACCATCAGTGGTGATTAGTTCATATTTCATTTTATTTTTTACAGTTTCAGTCATCAAGTTTCTCTCTCTCACCCACTAGCAAAACAGGCTGGCGGTGTTTGGTTTAAAATAAGGTTATCGTTATACTTTATATCTACATCTGTTATCTATTAAGTTATGCCTAATCTTGCTTGGTAAGAAACATTGCATCGCCATAACTAAAAAATCGGTATTCTTCGCTTATCGCATGTCGATAAGCAGGCATAATGTGGTCATAACCAGAAAAGGCACTCACTAACATAAGTAGCGTTGATTCAGATAGGTGAAAGTTAGTCACTAAGGCATCAATGATTTGAAATTGATAGCCTGGAGTGATGAATATATCAGTATCACCATAAAAAGCGCTTAATGACTCACCTTTGTCTTTGGCAATTTTTGCTGCACTTTCCAGTGAACGAACTGATGTTGTACCAACCGCAACAACTCGACCGCCCGCGGCTTTTGTTTTTACTATTTGCGCAACAACTTCATCTGATACTTCAACATATTCCGCATGCATAATATGGTCGGCTATTTCATCGACCTTAACCGGTTGAAAAGTCCCTGCACCGACATGCAAAGTAACAAAGGCCAGTTCAACGCCTTTTGCTTTTATCTGCTCTAATAAGGCTTCATCAAAGTGTAAACCTGCCGTTGGCGCGGCAACGGCGCCAGGCTTTTCATTGTAAACCGTTTGATAACGTTCTTTATCGCTGTCTTCATCGGGTCTGTCTATATAAGGTGGTAGTGGCATGTGCCCTATTTCATCTAAAATAGTTAAGACTGATTGGTCACCATGGAACTTTAATTCGAAAAGAGCACCGTGGCGTGCCACCATGGTTGCTTTAACTTTAACGTCACTACCTTCATTCCCAAGGTATAGCTCATTGCCAACTTTTGGGGATTTACTAGCGCGAATGTGAGCAAGGGCGGTATTTTGATCGACAATACGTTCAATCAATACCTCAATTTTTCCTCCACTGGCTTTTTGACCAAACATTCTTGCTGGAATAACACGGGTATTATTGAAAACGAGTAAATCACCAGCATTTAATTGCGCAACAATATCGGTAAAAACACCATCGGTTATAGCACCAGAATTGCCATTTAAGGCCATTAAACGGCTAGATGTACGCTCTGCTTTTGGATAACGAGCAATAAGAGCTTCGGGTAAATCGAAGGAAAAGTCTGAAACACGCATGATATTGGCTATTTTTCTGGCTTAAAAAAGGCGTAATTTTAGAGCTGCACGTCGTTGATAGCAAGTTAATTCGACACTTTTAAAGTTTACGTCTAAAGAACTGAGAACAAAGTTGTGCTGAAACAACATTATTACTACTTATAACCAGTATTTATG
>CAJWZC010000130.1 GCA_913049915.1 uncultured Colwellia sp. | reverse complement strand
GCCCCGAAGCAGGATGCGTATAATACGCCTCCTAGTTTTGATGTCAACGTTTATTATAAAGTATTTCGAGAAACATTTAAAACAACACGTTAAGTTTTGTTAATCACGGCTAAATCGCTTAGATAACATATCAAAACAGTTCGTTGATGATTCATTTTGCGTGAACCCCTTGGAACTGGAGCGCATTATAGAGAGCTTTAAATTTAGTACAAGTGTTATTTACGCTATTTTTTGTTTTTATTTTTGATTGTTTAATTGTTAAACAAAACCAAGCTCAAATGAGATAACTTGGTTAATAATAAAGCGTAAACACACTGGCGTATCTACAGAAAAGACTACATACAAAGGCCACCATCGATTTCTATCACGCGACCAGTGAAGAATTCATTCTCAAAGATGTATTTTGCAGTATGAGCAATTTCTTCTGCTTCACCTAAACGGCCAACAGGTTTCATTTTCTCTAATCGATCACGCATCTCTGGTTTCATAGCATCCGTCATTGCAGTACGTATAACTCCAGGTGCAATAGCGCCAACACGTATACCGTGGCGACCAAGTTCCCTTGCCCATGTTGTTGTCATTGCAACAACGCCAGCTTTTGCAGCAGCATAGTTGGTTTGTCCCATATTACCGCCACGAGCAATTGAAGACATATTAATAATTACGCCTTCTTTACGACCTTCAATCATGTGAACAGCCGCTTCTCGGCCACATAAGAATACACCTGTTAGATTTACATCAATAACCGATTGAAAGCTTTCTAAAGACATTTTTTTACTAACAACGCCATCTTTCGCTTTTACGAACATACCATCACGTAATATTCCGGCATTATTAACTAAGCCATCAATACCGTTAAAGTCTGCGTTGATTTGTTGAAATGTTTGTTCAACTTCTATTTCTTTACTTACGTTAGCAAGGTAATAAGCTACTTTTATTCCTTCAGTACCAGCCGATTTAATTTGCTGAACGCTTTCTTTTAATTGCTCTGCATTTAAATCGATTAACGCTATATTAGCGCCAGACTGTGCAAAGCTAACAGCCATAGTCAAACCTAAACCTTGACCACCACCAGTTATAACGATCGTTTTATCTTGTAATTTCATTTTTATCTACTTACTTTTATTAAATACATTAAAGGTGTCAAAGCGATTTTAGCTATGACTATTCCTTGTTTACCGACTAATTAAGCTAATTTAGCAAGTGGGTGTTCTGCTTTTGACCAACTAGACTCGAAAAACCAATCAAGTACTTTAGCATCAATTAATTCAACTGATTCATAATGCCATTGAGGGTTATTATCTTTATCTATTAATAATGCTCTGACACCTTCTAAGAATTCACCAAAATGACCGCATTTAACTGCTAAGTTCAATTCCATACGAAAACAATCAGCTAATGTCATGCCTTTACCTAGTTGTAATTGCGAGTAGGCTAATTGTGCGCTCAAGGCGCTACCACTTTTCAATGATTTTTGTGCGCGACTAAGCCACTTATCTTCAGTCTCAACACTTAAAATTGCCGCGACAATATCACTCAAACATTGTTTTTCAACAAGCTGAGTAATTAATGCTTGATGCTCTCTTAAAGGGGAAACTGGTAATTTACTTACAGCGCCTTGTTCAAACTCTTGTAACAGTTGCGAAGCTTTATCGTGATTTAATGGGACTGTCTCGCCCCAGTTAATTATCTTAAGTTGGTTAATAAAGTTATCTTTGTGTTGTTGCTCAACAAAATAATCAGCAAGCTGACAAAACTTAGCATCTGCCGCATTTATAGATGCACCAGTTAGTGCTAAGAATAAACCACAACCCGCAGGCATTTTATTTAGAAAGTAACTGCCACCAACATCAGGGAACAAACCAATACTAATCTCCGGCATCGCTATCCGCGAGTTTTCAGTAACTACACGATGACTTGCTCCAACGAGCATGCCTAATCCACCGCCCATGACAATACCACTACCCCAAACAATAAAAGGTTTGTTAAAGGTATGAATTAAGAAATCTAATTGGTATTCTTGGGTAAAGTAATCTTCAATTTCTGGTGCAAATGTAGTATCTGCACTTAAGGCATCAACTGAGAATTCCGTTTTAGTGCTATTTTTCATGGCATTATATAGGTGTACTATATCGCCACCGGCACAAAATGCTCTATCACCTTCGCCTTGCAAAAATACGGCGGCAATATTTTGTTGCTTTTGCCATGTAATCAATTTGGGATAAAGCAACCCGATCATATCGCCACTTAATGCATTGAGTGATTTAGGGGAGTTCAGGGTAATTAGTCCAATTTTTTTACCGTTATCACAATCAACTTCTTGAAAAAGAACTACGTCTATCATAATTTTTCCTATACATATTTTTCATTAGTCTGTTTAACTTTAAAGTACCAGAACTATTTATTTAGCCAAACAGGTTTACGTTTATCAAGAAAAGCTTGTACGCCTTCTTTTTGGTCAACAGAATCAAACAAATCGACAAAAGCTTGTCGCTCTTGTATCAATACCTTGTTAATCGGCATAATTCTGTTTTTTTGAATTAAACGTTTACAAGCAGCTACCGCTACTGGGCTTTGCTTTTCAACTTTTTTAGCAAGGTTAAGCGCCACAGTTTTACTTTCACCTTGCGGGGTTATCTCTTCAACTAAGCCCACTTGTAATGCTTTTTCAGCATTAAGGCGTTCACCACATAAGATCATACGTTTAGCCCAACCTTCACCCACGAGTAACGCAAGGTTTTGTGTGCCTCCAGCACAAGGTAGTAAACCAACACTTGCTTCAGGTAAAGCCATGACAGCATGCTCTTCTGCAATACGAATATCACAAGCCAAAGCAACCTCTAAACCTCCACCCATAGCATAGCCATTAATAGCTGAAATCGACACACCACTAAAAGCGGCTAATGTTTCAAATGCCTGACCAAAAATATCACTCATATCCTTAGCTACTTGTTTATCACCATCAGCAAAAACCTTAAGATCTGCCCCAGCAGAGAAAAATTTAGCACCATCTCCTGTTAAGACTAACGCGTATATATTTTTATCTTCATTTAACGTTAGAACCAAATCACGTAAATCGGCTAAGCTCTGTGCTGTCCATGTATGTGCTGGAGGATTATTAAAGGTAACAACGGCGGTATGAGCAATCACTTCTACTCGTAAAAACTGTGATGAATAATCAGACATTTTCTTTCCTTGCTAAGTATTTGATGCTAAATATTTATTATTATTTGTGTTTTATATTAGGAGCTTTCACTATGTAGTGGCTGCATAGTATTTTGATTACAGCTTTTATATATTTTTTATAAAAAGCTGTATCCCACAAGATTGTTGAGTGAGATACATCAGAGTCTTTTAGGTTTTACCTAAAGTAGCTGCCCTGCCCCTTCAGTTAATAATCGACGGGCAATGATAACGCGCATAATTTCATTAGTACCTTCAAGAATTTGATGAACACGTACATCTCTAAAATGACGTTCTAATGGAAACTCTTTAATGTAACCATAACCGCCATGTATTTGCAGGGCAGCATCACAAACTTGAAAACCTATATCGGTGGCAAAGCGTTTAGCCATGGCACAATATGCGGTTTTTTCTGCATCGTTTTGATCTAATTTATAAGCGGCTAATCGCACTAACTGTCTTGCTGCGACAAGTTCCGTAGCCATGTCCGCAAGTTTAAATTGTAAACCTTGAAATGCCGCAATAGGTTTACCAAACTGTTCGCGCTCTTTCATATAACCCATTGCAGTATTAAGGGCTTGCTGCGCTGTTCCAATAGAACAAGTCGCAATATTGATACGCCCTCCATCTAAACCTTTCATCGCTAGAGCAAATCCTTCGCCTTCATTGGCTAGTAAGTTTTCAACAGGTATTTTGACATTATCAAAGGTAATCTGTCTGGTTGGTTGTGCATTCCAACCAAGCTTTTCTTCTGCCTTGCCATAAATAACACCCTCAAGATCAGCAGGAATAACGACAGCAGAAATCCCTTTTGCACCCGCCTCGCCTGTCCGTACCATTACAACCAATACATCGGTTTCGCCAGCGCCTGAGATAAAAATTTTCGAGCCATTAATAATATAATGATCACCGTCTTTTTTTGCACTAGTGCAAAGTGATGCTGCATCTGAGCCAGAGCCTGGCTCAGTTAAGCAATAAGAAGCAAGCTTTTCACCCGTCACTAACTCTGGGCACCAAGCATCTTTTATTACTGTTGTACCCCAAGTGGCGATCATCCATGTTGCCATATTATGAATTGTCATCATGGCGGTTGTAGTAGTACAACCCATTGATAGCTGCTCAAAGATTATTGATGAATCTAATCGACTTAAGCCTAAACCACCCGCATCTTTAGGAGCATATAACCCACAAAAGCCAAGTTCTCCCGCTTTAGTTATCACATCCTTTGGAAAGGTATGTTCTATATCCCACCTGGCCGCATTGGGTAATAACTCGCTATCGCTAAACTGTTTCGCAGTTTCAGCAAACATTTGTTGGTCTTCGGTTAAATCAAAATTCATCAGTAATTCCTTGGATATTTTTATAGTATTTCTAGTGCGATAGCTGTCGCTTCGCCGCCGCCAATACAAAGAGAAGCAATACCTTTAGATAGGCCTTTGTTTTTCAATGCATGGATTAAAGTCACTATAATACGTGCGCCACTTGCACCTAAAGGATGACCTAATGCACATGCACCACCATGAATATTTACTTTACTGATATCTAACGACATATTTTTAACCGCCAACATAGTTACCATGGCAAAAGCTTCGTTGATTTCAAATAAATCAACATCCGACGTTTTCCAATTTGCTTTGGCTAAAACTTTTGTCATTGCGCCTACTGGTGCTACGGTGAACTCTGCTGGTGCTTGTGCATGCGTTGCATGAGCTACAATTTTACAAAGTGGTGATAATCCACGTTTTTCAGCTTCTGATAATTTCATCATGACTAACGCTGCTGCACCATCTGATATAGAGCTAGAATTTGCCGCGGTAATGGTGCCACCTTTTTTAAAGGCTGCACGCAGTGAAGGTATTTTATCTGGGCGAGCATTACCTGGTTGTTCATCGGTATCAATAATCGTTTCTTTACGTCTATTAACTACGGTAACAGCGGTAATTTCATTTTTGAAAGCGCCTGAGTTAATGGCTTGGTTTGCACGACTTAGTGAGCGGATAGCAAATTCATCCATCGCTTCGCGAGTAAAATCAGCTTCATCCGCAGTTTTTTGAGCAAAACAGCCCATAGAAATACCGTCATACGCATTTTCTAAACCGTCAAGCATCATATGATCGATGACTTCGCCATGGCCCATACGTAAACCAGTTCTAACCTTTGGTAGTATATAGGGCGCATTACTCATGCTTTCCATCCCACCAGCAATAGCTACCTCAATGGAGCCAGCAAATAATGAGTCATGTGCTTGCATCACAGCTTTCATACCTGAGCCACATACTTTGTTAATTGTGGTACAGACAGTAGATAAGGATAAATCAGCAGCGATTGCGGCTTGTCTGGCTGGTGCTTGTTTTACGCCAGCAGGTAAAACACAGCCCATAATGACTTCGTCAACTTGATCATTGGCTAAATTTGCTTTTGCTATTACGCCTTTAATTGCGCTAGCACCTAATTCAGGAGCAGTTACCGGTGATAAACAACCGCCAAACCCACCCATAGGTGTTCTTATGGCTGAAACAATAACAATAGGATCTAATAATGACATGGTGCTCTCCAGCTTATAAATGATAATAAATTTGAATAATTACAATGTAATTGTATAAGTTAATCTCTTTTGATAAATCCTAACTTAATAGTGCCTTTACGCCAACGTAACCCAAGTGAGTTAGATCATTAATAACAAAGCAAACTGTAAGACCTTTCTTACAGAGTAAATTTATTATTTTTTATCACCGAACAAAAGCGACCTTTACGTTAACGTAAACTTACTATAAGATAAATCAATAAGTAAATTTATTCAAGATTATATATCCGAGTAAAAAAATGACATCAAAAATTATCCCAACTAAATACTCTATTAGCGACTTATCAAAAGAATTTGATATTACCACCCGTAGTATACGTTTCTATGAAGACCAAGGCCTAGTCTCTCCTACCCGTAAGGGACAAACGAGAATTTATAACCAAAGAGATAAAGTTCGACTAAAGTTAATTTTGCGCGGTAAACGCTTAGGCTTTTCATTAGCTGAAACAGGCCGTTTATTTAAACTGTACGATGTAGATAAAACAAGTGCTAAGCAATTAAATAGCATTATGGAACTTATCCACAATAAAAAACGCGATTTAATGCAACAACTAGAAGATATTAATGCAGTGCTAATTGAATTGAATGACTTAGAAGATAATTGTCAAGAAACACTTAGAACACTAGAGACCAAGTAATCCGCTATATTAGCAACGGTAAAGGAACCATTATGATTTCAAAATACAGATCACTGAACTTTAACTTAGGCGAAACTGTCGATATGATCCGCGAACAGGTAAATGCATTTTCTCGAGATGAAATAGCCCCACGTGCAGCGCAAATTGACATTGAT
>CAJWZC010000129.1 GCA_913049915.1 uncultured Colwellia sp. | reverse complement strand
TTAATAAATATCAACGCCAAAAATACTATTAACACTTGATACTTAACAATTTAGATCAAAAAATTATACCAATAAAGTGTAATAGATAAATATTATCAATTTTCACTTATTGTATTTACTCTAATGAGTTGTGATCCCTCGTTTGTAAATTAGCGTATGTTATACGAGTGATATAAAATAATTTTTTCATCTCAAATAAGATCAAAATAATTTATTGAAATGTCTTTATATAAGTCAGTAAATTATAAATGATGTTCCATATTATTTTGAATATATTAGTCATTTGAACAATTTAATACTTATTTCAGTATGTTTAAATATAAACCAAAAAAATTCAATATTGATGATAATATTCAATATTGGTACCATACCAAAATATAACTCTCTATCATTACAGATGAGTAGCAGAGCTTATAAAGACAAAATTGGAATATCAAAGACGTGACACAGTTAAATACGGCTTGCCACAATGGCGATAATATTGTTGACTTATTTCGTAGCCAAATAGAGCAACACGGCCCCAATACAGCAGTTTCTTTTCAAGATAAAAATATTAGCTATCAACAGCTTGGCGAACAAAGCCTAACACTTGCACTATATTTACAACAACAGGGTGTATGTCTGGATGAATGTGTTGGTTTGTTTGTAGAGCCTTCAATTGAACTAATGGTCGGTGTATGGGGTATTTTACAATCAGGTGCAGCCTACTTACCTCTGTCACCAGAATATCCAGAAGAGCGTTTAGAATATATGCTCGAAAATAGTCAATGTAAAATTATTATCGTTCAAGATCAGTTGGTCGAACGTTTGATTACCTTAGTTGCAGATGATGTAGTATTAATAACATTTTCACAGATCAATCACTTTTATAAAGCTAATGATAAACCTCAATATTATATGCTTACACAGCATGCCTCATCACATAATTTAGCTTATGTTATTTACACATCTGGCAGCACAGGTAAACCAAAAGGTGTCATGATTGAACATAAAAGTATCGCTAACCAAATGGATTGGTTATCGACTGAGTTTTCATTAGATTGTAAAAGTGTTATTTTACAAAAAACCCCGATGAGTTTTGATGCTGCTCAGTGGGAAATACTAGCCCCATGTTGCGGAGCATTAGTGGTAATGGGTGATCCTGGTATATATAAGAATCCAGATAAACTTGTAGATACTATGATTCGACATAGCGTTACGATATTACAAGGTGTGCCTACTTTACTACTCGCATTACTTGATGTTGAAAAATTCACCCAGTGTTTTACCCTTAATCAGATATTTAGTGGTGGTGAAGCGCTATCGAAACACCTTGCTATTGAACTATCAGAACAATTACCTAATTGCCGTATTATTAATTTATATGGACCAACTGAGTGCACTATCAACAGTTCGACTCATATTTTCGATATTAAAGACATTAACAATAGCGCTGATACTATTTCTATTGGCACACCGGTACAAAATACACAGTATTATATTTTAGATAACGAACAATCACCTGTTGCTGTTGGAGATATTGGTGAACTTTATATTGCCGGGGTAGGTTTGGCTAGAGGTTATTTGCATCGCGAAGATTTAACAGCTGAACGTTTTATTACCCATCTATTTGATGGTGATGAAATAGCTCAAACCCTTTATAAAACCGGTGATTTAGCTTATTGGAATAAAGATGGTTCAGTACAATATTCAGGAAGAGAGGATAATCAAGTCAAACTTCGAGGATACCGTGTTGAACTAGACGAAATTAAATCTATTATAGAGACTCACGACTGGGTTAATAATGCGGCGGTATTTCTTAAGGAAGATCCGTATACAGGCTACCAAAACCTTATTTCAATGATTGAATTAAACCCTCGAGAAGCAGCGCTGATGGATCAAGGAAATCATGATTCCCATCATCAATCTAAGCAAAGCCGTAGCCAAGTTAAAATGCAATTAACCAATATAGGTTGTCGTCAAGATACTGATAATCAAAATAAATCGATAATAAATTTACCAGGTAAAATAGCGACTCAAAAACAGCGAAAGCTTATTTTTTCTCGTAAAAGTTATCGTTTTTTTGATGGTAAACAGATCACTAAAGAAGATATTCTTAAGGTACTGAACAGTAAAATAAATTACCATCATTACGCTAAGTTATCCGATCTTAATTATGCTGATTTTGGTAAGATTCTACGATATTTTGGACAATATCTTTCTGAGAAAAGGTTATTGCCTAAATATGGTTATGCGTCACCCGGTGCCTTGTATGCAACTCAAATGTATCTCGAATTAAATAGTATTGGAGGTCTTGCTCCTGGCTATTATTATTACCATCCAGTTCATCACCAATTAGTATTGGTTGCTAAGAAAAAAGATAGTGGCAAAGTACAGCTCAAAGTACATTTTGTCGGTAAAAAATCGGCTATTGAACCAATTTATAAAAATAATATTTTAGAAGTGTTAGAAATGGAAGCAGGCCACATGGTTGGTTTTTTCGAAAATATTTTACCAACGTATGGTTTAAGTATTGTATCGAGTGATTACTTGCCAGAAACAATACAATTTTTTGAAGTTGGCCAAAACGATTATTACCTTGGTAGCTTTAATATTGTTTCTGGTACAAAAGACGTAATGAATGATGATGTGAGTTTGTATTTACAAGCCCATCCTGGGCAAGTATCAGATCTTAAAGCGGGTAAATATTTGTATGAAAATGGTCAGTTAGGGCTGGTATCTAGTGATATAATTTTAAAAAAGCATGTTATTGCAATTAATCAATCTGTTTATGAGAGAGCTTCATTTGGTATTTCCATTTTAAGTACAACAGATGAAGATTGGTTAGGATACATAAACCTAGGACGGAAGTTACAATCATTACAAATGAACGAATTAAATATTGGTTTCATGTCCGCTGGTTACAGCTCAAAAACGGGTAATAACCTGCCATCAGCTAAGAGAATTAAGCATATTCTTAATAAAGATGTAGGACCTTCATATTTCTTTATTGGTGGTTCTATTAGCGATATGCAAATACAAAGTGATGGTATGAATGAAGATTTGGTTCATATGAAAGGACCATCAGAAATTATTCAAGATGATCTGATCAAATTTCTACCAACTTATATGATGCCAAATACAATTAAAGTCATAGATAAAATGCCATTAACTGTTAATGGAAAAATAGATATTAATGCGTTGCTTACGTTAGAGACTGATTGTTTAAGTGGGGAACATGTAGAACCATCTAATGACGTTGAGAGTGCAGTATTAGATATTTGGAAAAAAGGTCTAAAGAGAGACTCAATTTCAGTCAATGCAGACTTCTTTGAACTTGGTGGAAATTCACTCATCGCGGTTAGCGTTATCAATAAAATTAATACCACTTTATATTGTGAGTTACCGTTACAAATAGTGTTTTCTTGTCCTACAATTCAAAAACTAGCACATTTTATTAATAACCAAAATAACCAATCAACGTCACGTTTAGTCCCTTTTCAAACTAAAGGAAAGGGTAAGCCTATATACTGCTGGCCAGGATTAGGAGGATATTGTATGAATTTACGGTTATTATCAGAAAAATTAGGTACTAACCGAGCATTTTTTGGGGTGCAAGCATACGGTATTAATGCAGGGGAAACACCCTACGATACTATAAGTGAAATGGCCGCCAAAGATGTTGCTATGATCAAAAAAAATCAGGGTGATGGTCCTTATACCTTATGGGGATATTCATTTGGTGCTCGCGTTGCTTTTGAAGCCTGTTATCAATTAGAGCAAGCTGGTGATGTCGTCGAAAACTTATACTTAATCGCTCCTGGCTCACCCAAAGTAAAGGTCGAACAACATTTAGCTCAAAATAACGAAGCAAATTTCACAAACAAAAAGTTTATAACTATATTGTATTCGGTATTTATGGGTACAATAAAGAGTCAATCATTAGTAGAGTGTTTAGCTGTTGTTGATTCTAAAGAAAAATTTATTAATTTTATCTGTGGGTTGAATAATCAATTAGAAACTGGTTTAGTTAAGCGGATTATCGATATAGTTACGATGACTTTTGAGTTTACCTACTCATTTAATGAGCTTAAAAAACGACAATTGAAGGCGCCTATCAAAATTATTAAAGCGAGTGGAGACGACTATTCATTTATTGAAAATAATGATGTTTTTTCTATCACTGAGCCGGTAATAGAGCAAATTGAAGCAAACCATTACAGCATGCTTAAAACAACACATATAGACCAACTTGTCGCTGTTTTATAGTTAATTAGTTTATCTAAAGGAAGAATAATGCCACATATAAATATTAAACATTTCCCTTCACTTACTGAAGAGCAACATATCGCTTTGGCTAAAAGTATCACAGAAGCGGTAACTAACGTGGTTGGTTGTGATGAAAGCGTAATTTCTATTGCTGTAGAGCCAATAGAGCCAGAACTGTGGAATGAAAAAGTCTATATTCCAGAAATTATTGGACGAAAAGATATATTAATTAAAACCCCTGATTATTAATTAAGTAAATAAGCGTTATCGTTCTATTAATGATTATTGATAGAACGGTAATGCCAGAATAAATTAATTGATGGGCATAACCATTCCAGGCATGTTGGTAGGGCGTTTAACAAATCCATATTTCTGATAAACATCTGCAACATTTTCAGCAGCCATTAAACCAAAAAAAGCGCCAGGTTCAGCAACGTCTTTTACCTTACTGACCAAATGTTCAGTGATACGTTGACACAATCCTAATTTTTGATGGGCTGGGTCAACAATCATATCTTGGAGATAAAAGTATTGATAACCGTCACCAACAATGCGGCCCATAGCTACTGCGTGGCCTTGATGCCAAATACTGGCAAAGAAAATCGAATTAGCAAGCGCTTTGGTTAAAGTTGCTTCACTTAAGCTATCCCAACCAACCAAAGATCGTAATTGAATGACTGTTTGGCTATCTAAGATATTTTCTTTTAACAGGTAATCATTCATTAAGGTTTTCCTTTAACTATAATAGTAGCAATTATTAGAGTGTAAGCTATTGTATTAAATAACTAACGTTATATATCTCACTTATAAATGAAATAATACCTTAGTTAGAACTAACTTAGAAGCGCATAGTTAGTGCGTATAAAATTAAATATTAGCCAATAAACTGTGGCAATGATTAAGAGAAAAACATGACAAAAATTTATAATAATATTATCGAGTTAATTGGTAATACCCCAATGATTAAATTGAATAAAATGTCTAATCATTTACCTGGAAATATTTACGCAAAATTAGAAATGTTTAACCCTATGTCTAGCGTTAAAGACCGTGTTGCATTATCCATGATCGAGAATGCCGAAAGAGATGGTTTAATTGACCCAAGTAAATCGGTAATTATAGAAGCGACTTCTGGTAATACAGGTATTGGCTTAGGTCTCGTTGCTAAACAAATGGGATACCGAACCATGGTAGTTCTCGCTGATACGATGAGTATTGAGCGTGTTAAAGTGCTTAGAGCTCAAGGTGTTGAAGTAGTAAGAACGCCAGGGACTGAAGGTTTTTCTGCAGTTATAGCAAAAGTAAAAGAGTTATTAGCAACAATACCTAATGCTTGGTCTCCAATGCAATTTGATAATATGGCTAATCCTCAAGCTCATTATGATACAACGGGTATGGAAATTTGGCGAGACATGGAAGGTGATATCGATATGTTTGTTACAGGGCTTGGTACAGGTGGTACAATTTCTGGAGTAGGCCGGTATTTAAAAGAGCAAAATCCTTTAATAAAGATTATCGCAGTAGAGCCTGAAAATTGTGCTTTATTATCAGGTGGTCAACCAGGATTACATAAAATCCAGGGATTAAACGCAGGTTTTATTGCCAACACAACTGATGTATCGATAATTGATGAAGCTATTATTATTAAAGATGAAGATGCTTTTACAATGACGCGTAATTTACTTCGTGAAGAAGGTGTTTTTGGTGGGATTTCAACAGGAGCATCACTTTATGGTGCTATTGAGTTAGCTAAACGACCTGAAAACGAAGGCAAAAATATTGTTACTTTATTTCCATCTGGCGGGGAGCGCTATTTAAGCACGCCTTTATGGGATGTGGACGATCTTTAACGGTAAATTTATTTTTCCTCTTGATAGGGGGTTATGTATTTCTTGAGGTGAGTGATTTTTTAGGGAGTGTTTAGAAATGATAGAAATTTTAGAAATTGATCATATTGTATTAAGAACAACAAAGCTAGATGAAATGCTTGAGTTTTATATTAAAGTATTAGGCTGTACGGTTGAACGAGAAACCCCGGAAGAAACTGGTCTAACTCAACTTAGAGCGGGTAATGCACTAATTGATTTAGTGGTAGTTAATAGTCGACTTGGGGCTATTGGCGGTGGTGCGCCAACAAAAACAGAACGAAATGTTGATCACTTTTGTTTACAAATTAAGTCTATGCCTGAAGCTGATATTATAAGTCATCTTGAAAATCATAAAATAAAATCTGGCGAGTTTACCAGTCGATATGGCGCACAAGGTCTAGGAAATTCACTATATATACAAGATCCTGAAGGAAATGGTATTGAATTAAGGTGCCAAATTTAAATTTTATTTTAGAT
>CAJWZC010000128.1 GCA_913049915.1 uncultured Colwellia sp. | reverse complement strand
CAAAATTTAATATCGAAAGATCAATAGACCCTAACTTTTATATCTTAAATTAAGAAAAATTCTTTAAATAATTTATAATACGCTTAACTGATATTGGTGCTGATGTCCCTAAGTTTTGTGCAAACAATGAAATCCTAAGTTCTTCAATTAACCAACGCGTAGTGAGTAATTCATTATCTACTGGCTTATCTTTTCTTTGTTTACCCATAATAACTTGATACAACTCATTAACTTTATTTACTTCAATAAGTTTTAATCTATCTTGGTTAGGATCACTTGGCAGTTTTTCTAAACGACGTAACATGCCTTGTAAGTAGCGAATTATATCATCGAGTTTCCCCAAACCTGAGTAGCTTACAAATCCTTTAAATACTAGCTGTTCGTATTGCTGTTTAATATCACCATGAGATTGAATAATATTTAAAGGCACACTACCTTTCATTTTTTTAGTGACTTCGTGACGCAAAGTAAGAACTCGCTCAACTTTAATCGCGGCTGTTAACACGCAATCTGCTATTTCAGCCCTAACATAATCACAACACAGAGAAAATTGCTGTTTTGCTCGAGGAAGATGACCATTATTTTGTTGTTGAGCAAATTGTTGAACTAATGACAAACACGCTCCTTGAATACAGTCTTGTAATAGATCACTGATTGAACCAAAAGGATTAAAATACAAACCTAATTTAGCTTTATTAGGTAGTTTTTCCTGTAAATATTTTAATGGGGTTGGGATATTTAATAATATTAGTCGGCTTATCCCTTTCAACATAGCTGCCTGAGCATGTTGCTCTTGCTCAAAAAGCTCAATAGCAACACTGTTTTGATGATCGACCAATGCAGGGAATGCTTTTATCGTGATATTAGCTATTTTCTTTTCATAACCTTTAGGTAATACACCAAAATCCCAATACGTTAAATCAGCTTGCTCAATGCCTTTTTCTGCCACTTTTTTAATAGATGCTTTAACTTTACCTTGTAGCTCAGCTTTAAGCTCATTAAGGTCTCTACCCTGCTTTAACAACGTCCCTTTATCATCTACCACTTGAAAGTTCATGGTTAAATGTACTGGCAGGGAAATATTATGCCAAGCATCTTCGGGTAGTCGAACACCTGTCATCCGTAATAATTGTTTTGCTAACGCTTGTTGTAAACTTCCCTGCTCAATAGGCATTGCCGCTAAACACGCTTGTGCATAATTAGGTGCTGGAACAAAGTTACGTCTGAGTGTTTTAGGTAATGCTTTAATTAGCGCAATAGCTAATTCATCTCGTAATGCTGGGATCAACCAATCAAAGCCATCTTCTTGTACTTGATTTAATAAGGCTACGGGTACGATAACGCTTATACCATCGTCAATGTCTCCAGGGCTAAAATGGTAAGTCAGCGGTAGGGTAATATGGTCTTGTTGCCAAAGATCTGGGTACTCGGTAGCACTTAACTCATCAATAGACTCATTCAATAAAAAGGCTTTAGTAAAATCAAGTAACTGACTATCTTCTTGCTTAGCTTTTTTCCACCAGGCGAGAAAGCTACGCTGACAAACAATAGTCTCTGGCAGTTTTTCACTGTAAAAATCAACCAAGTGTTGTTCATCAATTAAAAAGTCTCTACGACGCGCTTTTTGTTCAAGCTCTTCTATGCTTTCTACCAATTGCTGATTTTTGCTTAAGAATTTTTCTTTAATAACGCAGTCACCATTAACCAGTGCTTCGCGAATAAATATCTCCCGACAAGTTACTGGTTCAATAGTATTAAAGTTAATTTTACGTTTGGTGACAATGCTCAAGCCATACAGTGTTACTTGCTCAAAGGCCATTACCGCGCCTTGTTTTTTCTCCCAATGTGGCTCACTGTAATTTCGCTTAACCAGATGCTCTGCAAGCGGCTCAAGCCACAAAGGGTCAATCTTGGCATTCATACGAGCAAATAACCGGCTCGTTTCCACTAACTCAGCTGACATTAACCACTTGGGTGATTTTTTAGTTAATGCTGATCCAGGGAATATAAAGAATTTCATGCCACGCGCACCTTTATACTCGCGGTTTTCATCTTGTTGACCAATATGGCTCAGTAAACCCGACAATAATGCTTGATGCACAGGTGTTAATGCTGAGTCTTGCTCACTCTCTTTTTCCTTGTCTACTGCTGTCCCTGCTTCTTGAGCTTGCTGGGCGCTTGGCATTGAAAAACGATAATCAATAGAGGTTAACGTTATTTGTTGCTCTTTTAAGGTTAGTTTTAATTGGCTGAAAATATCTTGCCATTCACGTAAGCGAACATAAGAGAGATACTCGCGTTGACAGAGTTTCCTGAACTGATTTTGCGTTAAGTCTTTTTTCTGATCGTTAATATACTGCCAAAGATTGAGTAAACTTATAAAATCAGAGGTTTTATTTTTAAAGCGATTATGTTTTTCATCACTAAGCTGCTGCTTTTCATGAGGCCTTTCACGCGGATCTTGAATACTCAAGGCGCTAACAATAATCAGTATTTGTTCAATACAGCCAAACTCAATGGCAGTAACCACCATTTTAGCTAAACGCGGATCTATCGGAAATTTCGCTAATAGACGTCCTGATTTTGTCAATTTCGTTGCTGTTGTTGACGGTTTACCCTTGGTCGACTTATCTTTATCAGTGTTGCTTAGGCTTTCAACGGCTGCTATTTCTTCTAATAAGCGAATACCATCGGTGATATTACGATTATCTGGTGCCTCAACAAACGGAAAATTAGCAATATCACCTAAATCTAGCGCATGCATTTGCAATATAACCGTCGCTAAATTGGTGCGCAAAATTTCAGGATCAGTAAATTCAGGACGGCTTTTATAGTCATCCTCTGAATATAAGCGAATACAAATACCTTCAGACACTCGTCCACAGCGACCAGAGCGCTGATTAGCACTGGCTTGTGATACAGGTTCAATAGGTAAACGTTGTACTTTAGTTCGATAACTGTAGCGTGAAATTCGCGCCGTGCCGGGATCGATAACGTATTTAATACCAGGTACCGTTAAAGAAGTTTCTGCGACATTCGTTGCTAACACAATATTTCGGCCACTATGAGGCTTAAATATTTGATTCTGCTCACTAACCGTTAAACGCGCGTATAAGGGTAAAATATTTGTATGTGGTAAATTAGCTTTATTTAGCGCTGCAGCGGTGTCACGTATTTCACGCTCACCATTTAAAAATATAAGAATATCACCTTGACTACAGTCACTTAACTCATCTACCGCCGATAAAATACCACTTATAATATCAATCTCTTGAGAAGATTGATTATCATCGTCATTCACCATACGATCATTTAGTGGTCGATAGCGCATTTCAACCGGGAATGTTCTACCTGATACTTCAATAACTGGCGCCGGCACTCCAGATTTATTGGAAAAGTGATTAGCAAAACGTTGTGGGTCAATAGTCGCCGAGGTAATAATTAACTTAAGATCAGGACGCTTTATTAGTACTTGTTTTAAATAACCTAAAATAAAATCAATATTTAAGCTACGTTCATGGGCTTCATCGATAATAATGGTATCGTATTTAAGTAATAATCTATCCCTTTGCATTTCAGCAAGTAAAATACCGTCGGTCATTAATTTTATATAACTTTGTTCGCTAACTTGATCATTAAAGCGAACTTTATAACCAACTTGCTCACCTAAGGTAGTGCCTAACTCTTCAGCAATACGATTAGCAACGGTTCTCGCGGCAATACGCCTAGGCTGAGTATGGCCAATTAGACCATCGACACCACGACCAAGTGCGAGACAAATCTTTGGGATTTGGGTGGTTTTTCCTGAGCCAGTTTCACCGGCAATAATAACCACTTGGTTGGCTTTAATAGTCGCTGAAATATGCTCAGCATTATCTGAAATAGGTAAACCATCGGGATAAGTAATCTTGGGTAAGTTTTTAATTTTATGCTGTTTATCTTGAATTGATTTGAGGATATGTTGTTGTAACGGCTCAACCAATTTAATTTGTTTTACAGATAGTGGTAAAGTTGCTAACTCAGCTGATGACTTCCCCCTAGCTTCTTGATGAATTATTTTTTTAAGGTTCATTAACCTTTTTTTAAAGCGTACCGCATCACAATTTTTTGCTTGAGGTAATAATTCAAAAAGGTTTTGGAGATGGGAAAATAATGTAATAGCAGAATCAATCGGAACAGACAAAACAAACTCAGATAGAAAATAAAAGAAATATTTTAACAGTAAAGCTTGGTAATTACAGCGAGTAAAACACTATAAATAGTCTATTGAATAGATAAAAGGAGCTCTGAAGCTCCTTTTATCTATTCAATAGACTAGGTTGGCTTATCATTGAAGTGTAAAACATTATACTGCGGCATGTTCCTTTTCTATAGAGTTTCTTGCCTTACTGTATCTATAACACGCTTGTAAAACCTCATTACGAGAGATGGTACCTAGTAAATTACCGTCGTCATCAATCACGGGGTACACTTTTGGTTTATCTCTTATCATGGTTTGACCCAACTCAATGATACTGTCATAAGGTTTTACTGAAAGTACTTCTTTGCACATAATGTCTTTGACACTCGCAACATTCTCATTGAAATAGAGGGTTTCTAACATTTTCTTTAAAACATCCTCTTCTGAAATAAAGCCCAGTACCTTATAGTTTTGATCAATCACCGGGCCACCTATTTGTTTTGTTTTTAAAAAACGTAAAGAGGCTTCTTCAACAGACATACTCTCAGTAAAAGTTACTGGATAGTGATTCATATTTTCTTGAATTTTTAGGCTCTGCATATAATTTTCCTTTTTAACCCTGACTAAGTTAATATTTAGTTTGTCATTGTTATAAAAATATAATCTGTATTAATTCTAACTGTAGATAAGCCTTTGCTAAAAAACCAATTTATGCTTCTCTTAATTATAATTTTATAGCATTATTATTAAGTAGACATGTCTAATTTCTTGAACAACAATGATATAAGTGTTGATACTTATTGTAGGAAATCAGTATGTCAGCCAACTTATTTCGCTTTTTAATGCTAATCATCGTTTTATACAGCTCTATTTTAGGCGCTTTTTCTCATGACAAAGAACAAGTAAAACTAGACTAAGCTTGTGAAGCCGCCAGACAAACTGACCTGAAACCAAGAAAAAGTGAAATTTATCAGGAGTGTCGCCAAAATTTTTAAAAAAGCGAATTAATCTGTAAAAACGAAGCTAATGTTTATAATGGCAACAGAATAAACGGCGCACCAACTTTTTATGAGCTACCAACTTGCGAGAAAGCCTTTATTTTTAGAAAAAAAACGCTAACTAATAACCATATCTCTTGCTAGCAGTATCTAATCTGTTCGACTTAAGTAGATAAATCTACGGAACGACCTTTACGATCGTCAGGGTCATTTTGTCTTGATTCAGCCGAAAAACATTCTTGCGCCTGTCGATTAACCCCTTGCTAATGATCCTTTACCTGTTGCTCTCCTTGTTGATTAATGACTTGCTGACGCTGTTGTTCAAACACTTTACTTACAGCACCATTACCATCTATTGATGGAACCATTCTAGCCTCCCAAAAACGTAAAGTTTTGACACCTTATATTTACGACGTATTTATAATTATAGTAGCGAATTTTAACTACACTATTGCCCGCTAATCGACTTATTATTTCAAAGTAAAGAAGGTGCTATCGAGAATGGTTATAATATTGAACATTCTTTTTATTCGATAAAGTATACCGACATACATTCACTAATTAATTTATCTATTAGCATGAGTTTTAACGCCATAGCTAAACTGAGGTGACGACACTAAGATAGTTGTTAACTGTTTAAAACTAATCAGGTAAAGTTAATCAACTTAAAAGTTTTCTTATTAACTGGAATTTTATGAATATTGTTTGTGCTAATTGTTTTACCACCAACCGAATCCCTGACGATAAAGATTATAACAAAGGCAAGTGTGGTAAATGCCAACAAGGCGTTTACTCACCCAAGCCGACAGTATTGACTGATAATACATTTTACCCTTTTATAGAACGTAATTATTTACCCGTCATTGTTGATTTTTGGGCCAGTTGGTGCGGCCCCTGTCAAAGCATGGCGCCTATCTATACTAAAGTTGCGCAATCGTCACCTTCAGTAATGTTCGCCAAAGTTAATACAGAGCAAGTTCAACAAATTTCAGCTGATGCTAATATTCGCAGCTTACCTACTTTAGTGTTTTTTCACCAAGGTGAAGAAGTCGACCGTATCTCTGGTGGTCTAAATGAAATACGAATGAAGCAGTGGGTAGCTCAGTGTTTAAATAAAATAATCCCTTAACGCTTGCCAAACGCGGATAAAAAACCTACAAAAATCTGCATAAATATAAATTTTTTATAAGATAATTTGGTTATTATTAACTTTACTGAGTAACGTGTAAGTATCACTAATTCCCCTGGTACTATTGTCATTACTACTCTGGAAGTTACTCACCTCTACACTATTTAGTTGCCCTTTAGTAGATTACCAAGACTGCATTCTACTTGTATTAATAACAGCAAAAGAAACTATAAAATAAAAGGCGACAAGCCCTACTAGGAAAGTATTCTACTAAATAAAGCGCCATCTTT
>CAJWZC010000127.1 GCA_913049915.1 uncultured Colwellia sp. | reverse complement strand
TTTTTAAATTATAAGTAGAAACTTATTATTGAAATTACATCCGAGCCTACTGTAGTCGTTAACTAATTAGGTGGCCAAGTTTAGTCGCCTACTATAATGACTATCTTAGTAGTAAAAATAACTATTTTTTTAGAAAAGTATACTTGTGAACAGAGAGTAGTGTGAAACTGACAAAATAGTAATATTACTAATACTAAATAAAGCTATAAAATCCTGATAATTCAGTTGATTAGCTTTATTGTTAGTTAGTAGAAGTGTAAAGTAGAGTATCACTTATTTTGCCATGTAATTCACCCAACAAAAAAACAGATAAACTATATATGTGCTACATGATGTGATTTATGCTTATTTAAATCGTTAATTACATAGTAACTATTTGATTCGCATAGTAAACACTATGCTTCGCTTACATACCTTGTACTAAACTATGTATCCAGCGTATAAAGCATTTAGGTTGCTTGTAGTATATAAAGAAGCTCACTTCGATAGGCTTTTTGCTTTATACGGTTTAACCTTCGCTGATTACAATATTGCTACTATAATGTCATTAAAAGTGTGATCTTGTTATAGGCTGGGACTATTAATGGAAGCGAATAATGGAGTAATAACTAGCTATTGGACTTGAGGTAACGTTATATTTGTACAATTTAGCTAATACAAATAGCTATAGATTTAATAAAAATATTAAGTATAGTTAATCTTATATCGTATAAGTTTTTGTGTAGTGTGATTATACTATATTATTAAAGCTTTAATAGTAGGAGAAAGTATGAAGTTTCATCAGAATATTTATCTTTCAGGCGCTTGGGAAAAACCTATCGAGAGCATGGATAAAGCGAATCTTGTTTTACTTTTTGGCAATCGTTCTCTTGTTAAAGATGAAGCCATTATGGCCGAGATTCGTACTCATTACCCTAAAGCCGAGATTGTTGGTTGTACAACTGCTGGTGAAATTCAAGATACAAAAATTTATGATGATAGTTTATGTTTAACCGCTATTGAATTTAGACATTCTTCTATTTCAGTACACAGTGCATCAATCACTAACAGTTCGGTACCTGAAGTAGTAAAAAATCTTGCTAATGGAATTAATAAAGAAGGGCTTCGATATGTCATGGTTTTGTCGGATGGACATCAAATAAATGGCACGGAATTAGTCAACGGATTACAAGCTTCTTTACCTAAAAATATATTAATTACAGGTGGACTCGCAGGCGATGGTACAAACTTTAATGAAACGTTAGTTTGGCATAATGAATCTGCAAAGTTAGGGCAAATTGTATTAATAGGTTTTTATGGTGAAAAATTATCGTTAGGTCATGGCTGTATCGGTGGCTGGGATGCTTTTGGACCTGATAGAACTATTACTAAATCAGAAAGTAATGTGCTCTATGAGCTAGATAATCTTCCTGCTTTAGCATTATATAAAAAATATTTAGGCCCGCACGCTGACGACTTACCTGCCTCAGCTTTATTATTTCCGTTGGTCTTAAAAATTGATAATAAAAGAATGACAAGAACCATACTCAATATAAATGAAGCTGATGGTTCTATGGTTTTTGCTGGAGATGTTCCTGAAGGTGCAACAGTACAATTAATGCGTGCTAATACTGCTAGCTTAATTGACGGGGCTGAAGTTGCTGCGGAACATGCCTTAAGTAAAAATTCAGCTAACCCTACTAACGGCTTGGCCATGTTAATTAGCTGTGTTGGTAGACGAATAGTGTTAGGTAAGCATTGCGAAGAGGAATTAGAAGTTGCTAAAGATATTCTTGGCGATCAGTGGTCCTATGCAGGCTTTTACTCATACGGAGAGCTTTCTCCTATGCTAAATAGTGATACTTGTGCGTTACATAATCAAACTATGACAATTACTACTATATGCGAAACAGATGAATAGATTATTAAAACGTCTGATAAATAGACACTTAAGTAAATATGATGATCATCAAGAGATTAAAGATTTTATTGATGGAATTGAAAATATTTTAGAGCAGCAAAAAGAAGAACGTGTTTTTATGGATCGTACCCTAACACTGTCTTCTAATGAATTTAATGAAATAAATGCGAGCTTAAAAGAAAACTTAGCAAAGAATAAAAAAAACCAACTCTATTTAGAGAAACTAATAGCAAAACAGAATGCTTTATTTGATGCAAGTACAGAAGCTATTTTTAGTTTTAACCCAGACAATGTTATAGAGAAACTCAACCAAGCAGCTATTGATTTTTTAAATCTAGACGCTAAAGTAATTAATAGTGGCGAGGTGCTAACCTGTGATTTATTTATGGACCGGTTAGTAAATCTTGAAGATTTTTCCAAAGATATTCAGGTGATTAGAGATAATGAACTAGCTGAGGTACATGGTTTTTTTGATACCGTTGATCAGCGTACTTACGAGTTTTATTCTGTTCCTGAAGTTATAGATGGTGATTTATTTGGTCGGGTGTGGTGTTGCCGTGATATTACTGATGTTAGAAAAAATGAGGCACTACTCAAACACCAAGCCAATCATGATGCACTGACTGACTTACCAAATCGCTCATTAATTCTCGATGTACTAAATCATGCCATAAAAATGGGCCAGCGACATAACTCAAAGGTAGGTTTATTATTCATTGATTTAGATGATTTTAAAAAAATTAACGATACCGCTGGGCACCAAGAGGGTGATCGATACCTTATAGAGTTTGCTAATCGTATTCAATCATCATTAAAGTCAGGCGATATTATTGGACGCTTAGGTGGTGATGAGTTTGTCGTTATTTTAGAAGATATAACTGAAATTTCACATGTTATTAAAATTATTGAACGTATCTTAAAATTATGTAAAGTCCCATTTTATATAAAAGATAAAAAATACTATATGTCGTGCAGTATTGGCGTGAGTTTATCCCCTGAGGATTCTATTAGTTCAGAAGAGCTTATTCGAAAAGCTGATATGGCGATGTATCAAGCGAAAGGAGCAGGGAAGAATACTTACCATTTCTTTGATAAGGAACTAGATAAAATAGCGCTTAATAGTGTATTGATTGACGGACAATTACGTGAAGCCATTAAAGAGGATAATTTTGTTTTACATTATCAACCTAAAATTTGCTTAAAAGATAACTCGCTCTGTGGGGTTGAGGCGCTTATAAGATGGCAAAAAACACCCAATGAATTAGTGTATCCAGATGATTTTATTAATATAGCTGAGAAAAATGGGTTAATAAGAGACATTACTAATTGGTTATTAAGTAAAGCGTGCCAAACTTTAAAACAATGGGAAGGTACATCATTAGCTAATATCTCAATGTCACTAAATATTTCGGCTATAGACTTTGCGGATCCTCTTTTTATTGAACAAGTATTCCAAGTTATTGATGATCACAAGATTAACTCTGCACTATTAGAATTTGAGCTTACGGAGTCCTCTTTCTTTAACGATATAAAATCAGTTCAAGAAAAAATAACTAAATTAAAATCAAAAAATATTAAACTTGCTATTGATGACTTTGGTACAGGCTTCTCTTCATTTGCTTACTTGCGTGATATGGAATTAGACTTTTTGAAAATAGATAAGAGTTTCGTACTTGGTATGCATGACGATGAAAAATCTAAAGCTATTGTTAAAAGTATTATTGACGTAGGTATTAACCTTGGTTTCAAGGTTGTTTCTGAAGGTATTGAATCTCAAAGTATAATGGAATTACTTGCTAAAGAAGGTTGTCACATTGGGCAAGGTTACCATATGAGTAGACCTATTACGGAGGCGTTACTTTTTCAGTTTGCTCATGATATTTTAGATAATGAGTAATAAGGAGACTTTCTACCAATATTTTAATTGAAAATGGTTTACTTGAATTCATTTATCAAGAAAATTTAGACGACTTAAGTTGTGGGCAGAGCAACTAGGTTACCCTATCATTTCTAATCATAATCATAATCATAATCATCAGCTAGTGCATTTAGGATTTAGCTTAGGTTATTGAAATACTCAAGCTAATATTAGGTATACTTCTTTGCCTAGGTTTAATGATGAGTCAACATTTATTGACTCGAGAATCTTGTATGCAAGTGACAGTTTAACACAGAATCTAGATGCTTCTAGCCTAAAGGGCATCATAGGTGACAAGAGAAATTATAATAAAATAAATGGCAAATTCTCTCCTTTAGCTGTATTACCAACATTAGAGTAATGAGGATTAGTGTATAGGTTTTAATAAGTCGATGGTCAGTTCTTGATGGTAATTACGGTCAGGTAATGAGTAGTAGTAAAGTTTTTCTATTGGTCTCTTTTAGTGGTTGAGTCCTAAATTTAATATTAGTAGTAATTATCGTTGAATTATTTTAAATCAATGTGGCTCATTAGGGAATAGATGTACTTTACAAGTAAAGGGATGAACATAAGGTTAATCTTGTAAGTAGCAAATAGATTAAGTTAACTAACTACTTACTTAAAGAAGGAAGTGCCTATTTACTGGCTCACTTTCGATAACTGATTTCAGTCATTTAGCTGCTTAGCAACCTTTGGCATTATGAAATATCAGGATAATCTAACCTTGTATTAGAGGGGAAAATCTAGGAGTCCACTAAATCATTTCACTGGATTACAATAAAGTGATAGATACATAAATTAACGGTAAAGTTACATTGTTCATCAGAACTTAATTGATTGTATTTATATACTTACCTAGTTATTTAAGTCAGTATAGAACTGATAAAACATATTTTTAGGATTGAAAAATGAAGAAAAATATTAGTTTAACTATAGCTCTTTTTAGTAGTTTATTTGTTAGCGCTTGTGTGACCGTACCGCAAGAGACTTATGCGAATAAAAATCAAATAGCCATATCAAGCGTTCGCGATATCCCTATTTCTTATTCACAAGGTAGTCTGTTTTCTTTGGCTCCTAAATATATAGAAGAAACATCACTAAAGGCGGAACAAACTAAAGTAATATATAAGCTTTATGCTGACGCTATTATTGCTGATTTAAATGGTCACGGCTTTCAAAATACAGATGATGCGAAAAATTCTGCTTTTCATGTTGGCTTTGGAATTGCGTTAGCGAGTGATTTATCCGATAAAACCATCAATGAAAAATTTGGTATTACGCCAGGTTTACCAAATAGTGAAGCGTTGAAAAAAGGCAGTTTTTTGATTTATATTGAAGATGCGCGCACAGGAAAAAAAGTATGGCGTGGTACTGCACAAGGCTTTGCTCATGAAGATAGTAATGAAGCACAAAGAGTCCAGCGTACGGCATTGATAGTGAGTCGTGTTATGAAGCAATTCTACGCTACAAATTAATACAGAGTAGTCTCAAATTGATACTGTTGCAGTAAGCTTTTACTGCTTTACTGCTTTACTGCCATTAGACATTAATGAGAGGAATAAAATATGAAAACATCAATTTATATAGTGACACTATTAATTTCAACGTTATTACTGACACCGACTGTATTTGCAGCAGACAGTGAAGTGATTTGGACTGACTATAAAAGTTACCGAGATATCAATGAAGGTAACGACGGTCGTAAACAATTTAGAGAGCGAACGTTTAAAGATTTAGAAAAACACTTTGCTACACTTGCAGCGACTTTGCCAGAAGGACAAACATTAAAAATCGATGTGACTGATGTTGATCTAGCGGGTGATACCCACATTGGAGGTATTAATCGTATGCGAATCGTAAAACATATGTATTCACCTAGAATGAACTTTTCGTATCAGTTGCTCGATGCTGATGGCACGGTAATTAAATCTGATGACGTTGTGGTAAAAGATATGAATTTTATGTCGGGTAATAGCTTAAAGTATCGTAATAAGTCCTTAGGTTATGAGAAAAAAATGCTCGATGATTGGTTTGATAAAACTTTTAAAGAATTGATTATCACTAAGTAATATTTAATTCTAATAAACATTAAAGAAGTCACTTAGGTAGCTTTTTTATACTTGAAAATTATATTTTCCCGTTCTAATTTAAGTGACTATCTTGGTTAAGTTACTTCACGCTATAGCAAGGAAAATGCGAAATGACGCACCACTAATACTCTACTTTTTTTATCCGTTATTATCTTATCTTTAATGCTTATCAGTCCAAATGTCCTTAGTGCACAATCATCTATTAGTGGCAAAGAAGTACCGATTAAAGATATGCTCGAAAGTAAGGAAGGACCGTAGCAAAGTCTTGAGCAATCTGATTACTCTGGTGGATATAATATCCCAAAGGATGATTTTGGCCGAGGGCAACCCAGTAGTGCCATTGCTGGTTATTTAGGTGCTATGCGCTCTGGTGATTTAGCCTTAGCGACTAATTATTTAGATTATCGTAACCTTTCAGAAAAACATTAA
Organism: uncultured Colwellia sp.; assembly: GCA_913049915.1. Taxonomy (GTDB): domain Bacteria; phylum Pseudomonadota; class Gammaproteobacteria; order Enterobacterales; family Alteromonadaceae; genus Colwellia. The sequence continues at coordinate 379 of CAJWZC010000127.1, read as the reverse complement.
GTGTTGGTAAAGAATAGCTGGATTGACAATTAGGTGTAGTACTCAATCGTACGATTTGGATTGATCTTAATTGTATCAGCAACTTAAAAGAAGGTCGTAAAAATGATAACTTACCTTCTTATAGATAACTGATCGGACAGGTTGTTTACCAAGATAATAATATTAATATTTTATTACAACGTATTCCTAGAACTAAAGATAAAGTTAAAATATGGAAAGTATCAAATGCTGCGGTTGAAAAAACACCTAGTTTGTTCAAGCGTTATTCGTATTTTCCATTGGGAGAATTATTAGCTAAAAAATTACCAGCTGTAGATTTTTTTGCCGTCATGCTTTGGCAATGGTTCTATTTTACTTTGATGATTGTATTATATTTCTT
>CAJWZC010000126.1 GCA_913049915.1 uncultured Colwellia sp. | reverse complement strand
TATTGATTGTTTTTCCCCAGAACTGCTTGGCTGCCTTTTAGAGAAAATTTATAACCACATAATGAGAAATTTCTACGAAAAGCGAGTGCTTGTATTAATTCTCTGCTATCAAGAGGAGAAAAACTGGCAAAGTACTCACTACCCTTTTCAACAGAAACAGCTAAAGGACGAATAGTAGAGCCTTTATTAAAGGTTATATTCTGGCAGCTTTTATCACCGTTGGCGGATAATTGTGACCAGAATTCGCCTTCAGCAACTTCATCTGCCTGCCAATGAATAATAATACCTCGATATTGTGATAAGTATAAATTGAAATTATCAGGCATGGCTAATAAGTGGTTTTTATTATCAAAAATATTAGTCACGAGATTATTAGATAAAACCTGCGGTTCATTCAGGTCAGTATTCTTAGCATCGGTAATTTCTTGATTGATAGCGTTAAAGGCACTATTTATAAATACCACGATAAAAACAAGTAATACACCAGCGATAATACCAAGCTGTAATTTACGATTACTTAGCAATTTTAAGCGAATAAGTTCGCCAATATCAATTTTTTCACTGCTATTTTCAAATTCTGATTGATTGTCGAAAGTGCTACTTTGCGCTTCGACGGTTTCATTAATATAAAATTGATCGGAAGTCCTATCAGTAACTAATGTAGGCTCAATACGTTGGTTATGTGATTTCATTAACACAGGATCTTTTATATAGATACTCAGGTCAATAGGACCAAAATAGCCCAATATATAATTATTTCCAGCTTTTTGATTATTACTTGGATAAGTGAGTAAAAGGACGATACTTAAAGTAGGTAATATTAATAAATAATAGCTGCTACTATTTTCAATAAATAAACTAAGTACACTGGTAAGTAAAAATAAGCCACCAGGCACTAATTGCCAATTTTTATTTAATTTAGCGTCATGTAGACGGCGTTTGGTGCTACAGGTGAGTAATACTGTCAATAGTAATAAAATACTAAAGCTAACCGTCAAATAGCCAGAAAAAATGGTAGAGAAAAAGATAAAACCTAATAGAGAAATTATTGCTGTGGCAAAAAATCGACTTCGGTCATCAAACCCTTTTAGACAAAAAGCTGCTTGTAAAAATGGCACAAAAACTCCAATAAATAAACTGAATCAGGTGTTTTTTATTAACTTAATACCTAATTGATGTTACGTATAACTTGCCAATAACCATAGTGATGGTTTTAATGACAAAGGTCAGTATTAATTCACTCGGTAAGCGGGTAATTCGACTTGCTCGAGCTTTAAACCACATAAGGTAAGACTACCTTCGTTGTTCGACTCACCGTCACCGCTGAAGTCAAAATCAAAAATACTATAGATACAAAGACCATGTTTCTTGGTGAATTTTATTCTGCTTGAGCGTCTAGCGAGTGAAATAAACTGCAAACCACCCTCTTTACAATAACGATTTACATGCCGTGTAGCGGCTTCAGATACTTGTCTTAAATAAACAAAGTACCAGCAAAACAAACAAAAAAGTAATAAATAATAAATATTTTCCATAAATGACAATACCTAAGTTTGACTAAATAATTGCCCAATAGCTTGTGCTAGCGCTGGTGAGCGATTTTCGCTGCGAATACATCCTAAAGCGATGGGTCTCATTAATGGAATCGTTACTAAATCTTTAAAAATACTAGAAAATAATGTTAAATCATTATTACTGAGTAAGTGTTCAAAATAGCACATAAGAATATTTTTATCAGCCAATACTTGCCAGCATCGACTAGATAAAGTGATAAGTAATTCGGTACTTACTTGGGGGGTACCCAACAGTTTTTCAACCATATTTTTTATATGAATATGATGACTACTAGCTGCTACTGCTCGTAATAACTGCGCAGATTTTGCATTAGTTGTTGTGTTTTCTAATGAGCTTGTAAACAAATTTATCAGTGCATCAATTAACGCAACAGGATATTGTTCATTTTCTAAAGCGCTGCAAACAGGCGATAATACTTCATCAGGTAAATGGGGTAGCGCATTTATTAGTAATTCACTATGGTTATCTTGCTTTATTCTAGCTATAAAATCAGTAATGCCTTGTACGCCAACATCTTGCCAGTTACTCCAGCCTGAAGTATTACTAAGGTATTGCTTAAAAGGTGAAAAGTATTGACTAGGCTGTTGCTTCAAGTCGACTTTAATTTTGCTGTTTAAACTAGCCAGTTTATATTGAGCAGGTGTAAATAAATAAGGGTTACTGCTCAGTAACTCTTCTTGTTTTTTTGAGGTTTCTTGGGTTAAGTCATCACCTAGTGCTTCGACAATAATAGCGATAAAGTGATTTCTTGCCCCTTGGTTTAATAAGCCGTGCTCATCAAGGGGTAATTTCAATAGCCATAAATAAGGCTGAGAAGATTTTTTCTGCCAAAAGGCTATAGCAATACAAGCACACCCTTGGACCGGAGTCGGATAAGGCAACTGGTTTAACTCAACTTTTTCAAACTGTTCTTTAGGTAACTTACTGACGAGCCGACCAATATCATAAAGACGATATTGTGAATCTGAAAGTTTAAGTAATTTTGAAAGGGTCGCTATATTTTTTGCTGGTGCGGTGTCAGTCATAAAGTCAAAAGTATTGTCGCTTGTTATAGTCAGTTATTATAAGGATAATGATGGCATTAACATAGTAAAACTATGTAGCAAAAATAATTGTCCTTAATTAATCACTTTAATGAATAGAACTTAACTAATTACAAATGATAAAAATAAAAGATCTCGAACCTATTACGGTTTTACTTGAGACGTTAGCTGGTGAGCTGAAATTACTTAACCTTTGGCAAACTCGTCAGCCGAGTACTGTTGAGCTTTCAAGTAGCACACCTTTTTGCTGTGATACCTTAACATTTGAACAATGGTTACAGTTTATCTTTACTCCTAAGATAAGGATGATGATAGATCAGCAACAATTATTACCGACTAAATTATCAATAATACCTATGGCCGAAGAGGCTTTTAACAATTACTAGTTAATGTGAAACCTTTGTTTGATATTATCCAAAAATAGATGAATACTTAACAGAGCAAGGTAAGTAAAAGGTGAATGATATGAATGATTTTACGTTGAATGTAGCAATCGCTAAGGATATTGAATCAGAAAAACCAGTACTTACTATTCTTTACCAAGACAAGTTTATGGTTGCAGTTGATAAACCTGCTGGCCTATTTGTTCATCGAAGTTATATGGATAAAGATGAAATTTATTTTGCTTTGCAGTTAGTGCGCGATCAAGTAGGGCAATATGTTTATCCCGTTCATCGTTTAGACAGACCGACTTCAGGGGTATTGCTTTTTGCCTTAACAAAAGACGTTGCCACTAAGCTAAATGAGGCTTTTGCTAATAAGAGTAGTCAGGCAGGACTTAGGTCGCAGTTAAAAACAGAATTAGCGGTAGAGTCTAATCATAACTTGGTTCAACAAGATAAAGTCGCAGAACTGAGTACTAACGAAGGTATTGATGGTTATGATTTAGCTATGGTTAAAACTTATTATGCTTTAGTACGTGGTCACTTAGCCTTACCAGAAGACTTAATTGATCATGCTTTGAAAGAAAAATTAGATAAGCTGGGGGATAAAAATGTTAACCGAGATAAGCCAGCGCAATCAGCCCAAAGTTATTATCAAGTGAAACAGCAAGCGAGTTTGCCAATAAAAGTTGGTAAGTTTGATAGTGTACGTTATTCTTTAGTCGAAGTTCGTCCTATTACCGGCAGGCGTCATCAAATTCGCCGCCACCTTGCACATTTACGTCATCCAATTTTGGGGGATATTAATTATGGTGATAACAAACAAAACCCATTTTTCATCGAATACTTTGGTTTTAAACGGCTAATGCTGCATGCTAAATCGTTAGAGTTTAATCATCCTATCAGTAATAAAAGAATCAAAATATCAGCGCCATTTGATGGAGAATGGCAGAATATTTTCACTACGTTTGAATGGCCAAAAATATAGGTTCCCCTACTGGTAGTTGTGCTTTATAAGTCCTATGAACATTCACTGCTGTCATCTTATTTAGAGTTATTAATAATGATTCACCGCGCTAGAACTTTACTCAAAAGATACTACATAAAGCGGTAGTTTTTATTTGGTGTGATTATTTCAGGTAAGGGAATATCCCAACTCTCTATTGGAACTTTTTCTACTTGCTGGCAATCATGAGCCAGTCCAAGTGGATAAAGCTTAATTTTCTGCCAGCGAGCGAGACTCCTGTCATAAAAACCACCACCCATGCCTAACCTTGCACCTGAATTATCAAACGCTACCAATGGGGTACAAATAATATCAAGTTGTTCTAAAGGACAAACTTTAGTGACATCTAATTGCGGTTCTAAAATGCCATAAATATTGTTAAGTAACTTGGTTTCTTGTTGGTAATTTAAGAAGAGTAAGTTTCCTGGGCTAAAAGGATGTACTACGGGTAAATAAACGTGCTTATGGTGCTGCCAACACCACTCAATAAAATTTTTCGTCGATAATTCACCATCATTACTTAAGTAGATGGCAATACGTTTTGCTTGTTGGATTTTAACATGATTAGACAACCTTTCGGTTACAGTAATCGCTGCATTGTGCTGTTGCGCTACAGACAATGCATTGCGGCGTTGTCTGACTTCTTTTCGTAATTGTGAGCGTAGATTCATAAGGGAGGTAAAAGTTTATTCTTTATTTGATATAAATAACTCGAGATCAACGTGCTAGTCTTAAGAATAAAAAAAGGTGAATGTTTTCTCATTCACCTTTTTAATATTTACGCAGTTACTCTATTAGCACTCGTTTCAGTAGCTTCTTCTTCAGCTAAATTTTCCCAAAAACGACTTTTAAAAGCGATAAGTAAAATAACAATACCGATACCAATACTGAATAAACTAATTTGAAGATATAAATTAGGTAATTGATCAATACGATTAGGATCAAAGTTACCCGCTAATAAACCAGAAATAATATTACCAATAGAGTAGGTTAGAACAAATACTCCCATCATTTGACCAGCGAAACGGCGTGGTGATAATTTACTTACCGCGCTTAATGCGACAGGACTTAAGCATAGTTCGCCTACGGTATGTAAAAAATAAGTGGCTACTAACCAGTAGGGCGCTACCTTCATTCCTGATGCAGCATGTTGAGCGGCAAAAAACATGACAATAAAACCACTCGCCATAATAATTAAGCCAATTGCACATTTTATTCCGTAAGACGGGCTGACCAAACGTTTACCTAAGTTAATCCAAAGGGCAGCAAAAAAGGGTGAAAGTAACACAATAAACATTGCATTTAATGATTGGAACCAACCGGTAGGAATTTCAAAACCATTGACTATACGGTCGGTATAATCACGAGTAAATAAGTTCATTGATGAGCCCGCCTGCTCAAACCCCGACCAGAAACAAGCCGATGCAACACATACAAGCAATAAAGCCCATAAACGCTTTTTCTCGCTACCTGATAAATTTCCACCAAAATAAATGGCACCATAATATAAAAAGAACGTTAAGGTAAAAACAAAGGCGACATATTGAGCTATGGTAACTGGGTCGACAGAAATAGTACCAGACATTATCATGGCCATTATGACTACAATACAAATTAATACGCTTGAAATAATTAGCCAACTTATTGTTTTACCTCGTGAAGATAAAGGCGATTCTGGTTTTGCACCAGCAGAATTAAGTTTGTCGATTGTTCTACGATACTGAAACAATCCTACAGCCATACCTATAGCAGCAGCACCAAATGCCCAGTGCCAGCCAAAGTTGTCTTGATCTTCCATTAGATAACCACAAACAGAGTAACCAATAACAGAACCTAAATTTATTCCCATATAATAAATGGCGTAGCCACTATCACGTCTTTTATCTTCGTCAGAGTAGAGTTGGCCAACCATGGCACCAATATTAGGTTTTAATAAACCAGTCCCTAAAATAACAAAAACTAAACCAATAAAAAATGTATGCTCATGTGGAATAGCTAAAATGATATGACCACACATTATGATTAAACCACCATACCAAACTGCCTTTTGCCCACCGATCAATCTATCGGCAATCCAACCGCCTGGTAATCCCATAAAATAGACACTACCTGTATATAAACCATAAATGGCAGCGGCAGAGGCAACCGTTAAGGCTAAACCGCCTTCTTGTAATGTTGCTGTCATAAATAAAACAAGTAACATACGCATACCGTAATAACTCATGCGCTCCCACATTTCTGTGAAAAATAAGGTTTTTAAGCCTTCAGGTTGACCAAAGAATGTTTTTTCGGTTTGCGTTGTCATAATCAATTTCCTTCCAAGATACGTCGAACATCTAATTTTTATTTTTTGTTATATTATTAACGTTAAGTTAAAACAGTTTGATATCGACGATTTCTATAATCATCAGTGTTGATATTTCAATGAGAAGGAAGTTATACCCGTATGAACAAATAAAGGCAAGTTTTGCTACAAATCAATGGTTACCGTGCTTTGGAGGTTGTAGAGAAATGTTTCCTAGCACTTAATAAGTGCAAGGACAATATTATGTGATGACAAGGTTAGTTAACATATTGTTTGCATCTTCTTATACTGGTAAACTTTGTCGTCACTAATTTTAGTGATTAAACTTAGGGCTCTTGGAGCTTGGAGCTAGGGATTTAGTTCTTAATATTTTTTCATTGATAGGTAAAAACCTTTTTTAAATGTATTACCGCACAGGCTTTATAGGAATTTTGCGAAAATGATAACCGCCATAAAACAGTTTTTGAATAATCATGATGTTAATGTAATAAGTCTATTTTTTAGTGCTTTGTTAGTATTGACTTTTTCTTTTGCCAGTTTGCCAGTGAAAGTGTTAGCCATTGGTCAAATAAGTCAGCAGCAGTTGGAGCAATTTAAAAGGTTGCCACCATCACAACAAGAAGCGCTTGCTAAAAGTA
>CAJWZC010000125.1 GCA_913049915.1 uncultured Colwellia sp. | reverse complement strand
AGTATTTATTGTTTCTGACATGTTCATTCATCACTTTCCATAACCGCTCTATTGGATCCAAATTAGGACTATATGGCACAAGATAATGAAGGACTATATTAAGTGCTTGAGCTTTATTTTTGACATCGTGTGAACGATGATATCCCGCACCATCTAAAATCACATGAATACGTTTATCGCTCTGACTATTAGCACGTAATTCCATAAAAAGTGCTGATAGTCTTATCATTTACTTCCTCTAATATCGATTTATTAGAGGGTAGTCGTAACTTCATTATTGTTTATCCCTTTTTAATTTTTCAAACCTTGTTGAAAACCCTTGTTTTAAAAGGGTAAGGCTTTTACAATCGTTCGCGAAAACCGAATTCTAAATAAAGAGCTATGTGCTCTTTATTATGTTCAGGATGAACATGATTAAGCAATTGCAGGATGCAGCAGCTAATACTATTTATTTTTAACTATTAAAACTCAAGCGACGCTTCGTGTGCGCCGCCACTGAATAAGGAAAAAACATGCCTGTAATTACTCTCCCTGATGGTTCTCAACGCTCTTTTGAACAAGCGGTATCTGTAATGGATGTTGCCCTCGATATTGGCCCTGGTCTTGCTAAAGCAACCATTGCTGGCCGTATTGATGGAAATCTTGTTGATGCGTGTGAATTCATTACTCAAGATGCCTCTTTACAACTTATCACCAGTAAAGATAGTGAAGGTCTTGAAATAATTCGTCACTCATGTGCGCATTTATTAGGGCATGCAATAAAACAGTTATATCCTAATGTTAAAATGGCTATCGGTCCAACGATCGAAAATGGCTTTTATTATGATATTGACCTTGATGAGTCAATTACTGAAGATGATTTAGTTAAGCTTGAAAAGCGTATGACTGAATTAGCACGTACGGGTTATGAAGTTGTTAAGAAAACAGGTTCTTGGCAAGATGCTTATGACGCCTTTACCGAGCGCGGCGAAACATATAAGTTAGCTATACTTGATGACAACATCGAGAAAACAGATACACCAGCTTTATATCATCACCAAGAATACGTGGATATGTGTCGTGGTCCTCATGTACCAAGTATGCGTCATTGTCATCATTTTAAATTAATGAAAGTTGCTGGTGCCTACTGGCGTGGCGATTCAGACAATAAAATGTTGCAACGTATCTACGGCACTGCATGGGCGGATAAAAAGCAACTTAAAGCTTATATCGTACGTTTAGCTGAAGCTGAAAAACGTGATCATCGTAAAATTGGTAAAACATTAGATTTATTCCATTGGCAAGAAGAAGCGCCAGGTATGGTGTTTTGGCATAACGATGGTTGGACTATATATACTGAGTTAGAGAAATTTATTCGTGAAAAATTACACGAATATGACTATGACGAAGTTAAAGCGCCAATGATGATGGATAGAAGTCTTTGGGAAAAATCAGGTCACTGGGACAAATATGCAGATGGTATGTTTACTACTACATCTGAAAAGCGTGAATACGCTATTAAACCAATGAACTGTCCAGGTCATGTTCAAATTTTTAATCAAGGTTTGAAATCTTACCGTGATTTACCACTGCGTATCGCTGAATTTGGCTGTTGTCATCGCAATGAACCTTCAGGTTCTTTGCATGGTTTAATGCGCGTTCGTGGCTTTACTCAAGATGATGCTCATATTTTCTGTATGGAATCACAAGTTCAAGCTGAAGTGAAAAAATGTATCGAAATGGTCTATGACGTCTATGGCTCGTTTGGCTTTGAAGATGTTGTTGTTAAGCTCTCTACTCGTCCAGAAAATCGTATTGGTAGTGATGAAATCTGGGATAAAGCCGAAGCTGGTTTAGCACAAGCATTAACAGACAGTAATATTGCTTTTGAATACTTACCAGGTGAGGGGGCTTTTTACGGTCCTAAAATAGAATTCACGTTAATGGATTGTTTAGGTCGTGCTTGGCAATGTGGAACAGTACAACTTGATTTTGCCTTACCAGAGCGTTTAGGCGCAACTTATGTTGGTGAAGACAACGAAAGATATACTCCGGTAATGATTCATCGAGCTATTTTAGGTTCATTAGAGCGTTTTATTGGTATTTTAATCGAAGAATTCTCAGGTAAGTTTCCAACATGGTTATCACCTATTCAGACAACTATTATGAATATTACTGATAAACAAGCGCCATATTGTGAGAAAGTTGTTAAAAAACTAAAAGAAAATGGCTTTAGAGCAAAATTAGACTTGAGAAATGAGAAGATAGGCTTTAAAATCCGCGAGCACACTTTGAAGCGAGTACCATATCTATTAGTTGTTGGTGATAAAGAAATGGAATCAGGTGAAATATCCGTTCGAACTCGAAGTGGTGAAGATTTAGGAAAGATGTCGGTTGATGCTTTTATTACTAAGTTATCTGATGAAGTTAAAACACGTCAGTAACAGTTAAGTAACAATAAAGCTGTAAACGGACAATATTATAAAGAAGAATAGTCTGCCTTATCTATAATTATGTAGCATAAAGGCAGAGATTAAATAAACAGATAAAGAAGTTCTTTGGAGGAACATGGCTATTAAAGGTGGACAACGAGGCGGGCGTAAAGAGCCAGCTCATCGTTTGAATGAGTTAATTACAGATATCCTAGACAACGAAATTCGTTTAATTAAGTTTGACGGAGAGCCAGGTGGCATCGTTACATTAGATGAAGCAATGGACCAAGCGGATGACGCTGGTGTTGATCTGGTTGAAATTAGCCCTACTGCTAAGCCTCCGGTTTGTCGTGTGATGGATTACGGTAAATTTATCTACGAAAAAGCGAAAGAGCAGAAAGAACAACGTAAAAATCAGAAACAAATACAGGTTAAGGAAATTAAATTCCGACCTGGTACAGATGAAGGCGATTATCAGGTAAAACTACGCAACCTGAAACGCTTTTTAGAAGGCGGCGATAAGGTCAAGGTAACTTTACGTTTCCGTGGCCGTGAAATGGCCCACCAAGAGCTTGGTTTAGCGCTTCTAACTCGTGTTAAAAACGATTTAGAAGAGCTTACAGTGCTCGAGTTCTTCCCGCGTCGTGCGGAAGGTCGTCAAATGGTGATGGTCTTAGCCCCTAAAAATAGATAAAAATTGGTTTTATAAGTAATCGGTTATTTTTAAATTTCCTATACACCAACTTTATCTTTACGCTGTAGTTAAGGCCTACAAGTAAAGTATTCAAGTTTACTTGCTTACTTTCGCCCTATCTACTTAATGTTTGGCAATACCTACGGGTATAAATGCGGAGTTATTCTCATGCCTAAAATGAAAACGAATAAAGGTGCTGCAAAGCGCTTTAAAAAAACAGCCAATGGCTACAAGTTCAAACAAGCTGGCCTTCGTCATATCTTGACTAAGCGTCGTACTAAAGTTAAGCGTCATCTTCGTGCTAAATGCATGATCGCCGCATCTGACATTAAGTCAGTTAAAAAACTTTTACGTCACGGTTAATTAGGAGATATAGAAAATGGCTAGAGTAAAACGTGGTGTACAAGCTCGTGCACGTCACAAGAAAGTTCTAAAGCAAGCTAAAGGTTATTACGGAGCACGTAGTCGTGTTTATCGTGTTGCTTATCAAGCAGTAACTAAAGCAGGTCAGTACGCTTACCGCGATCGTCGTCAACGTAAACGTCAGTTCCGTCAGCTTTGGATCACGCGTATTAACGCAGCAGCTCGTCAAAATGGTTTATCTTACAGTAAATTCATTAACGGTCTTAAAAAGGCTTCTATTGAAATAGATCGTAAGATCCTAGCTGATATTGCAGTATACGATAAAGCAGCATTCACTTTCTTAGTTGAAAAAGCGCAAGCTTCTTTAGCTGCTTAAGAAAATAGAATGTAAGCTCAGCTAATATTAGCTAAGCTTGAAAAAAGGACGCTTTATAGCGTCCTTTTTATTTTTAAGCGAAAACTGTTTAACTAAAGTCATTACTTACATAACACTCATCGAAAACGTAGTGATTTTAGTTAAGCATGTTATACATGTGAAAATATTTAATCTTTAAGTAAAATAAATAATCAAGAGAACTAAGTATGAATCTAGCTGATAAAGTTTTAGCTGTTAATAACGACCTTCCTATCCGGACTGATGCACCTGTGCACAGTGGTAAAGTACGCTCTGTTTATTGGTTAACAGCAACAGATAGCGAGCGTCTTATTGAAGAGAAGGGCTATGATATTCCTAGCGATACTTCATTAGCCATTATGGTAATTAGTGACAGAATCTCAGCTTTTGATTGTATCTGGTCGGGTGAGAATGATATGCGCGGTGTACCAGGTAAAGGTGCTGCATTAAATGCTATATCAAATCACTGGTTTAAGTTGTTTAAAGAGCAGGGATTAGCCGATAGTCATATTTTAGATATCCCGCATCCTTTTGTATGGATTGTTCAAAAAGCTAAACCAGTGATGATTGAGGCTATCTGTCGTCAATATATTACTGGTTCAATGTGGCGTTCATACACTAAGGGTGAAAGATACTTTTGTGGTATTGAATTACCAGAAGGGTTAGAAAAAGATAGTAAATTAACATCACTACTGCAAACACCTTCTACTAAAGGTATCTTAGAAGATATTCCCGGTGTTCCAGCGGTTGATGATGTTAATATTACCCGTAAAAATATTGAAGATAATTTTGAAGCTTTTAACTTTAAATCAGTCGATGATATTGCTCTTTATGAAAAACTACTTACCGAAGGTTTTGATGTTATTTCAGCCGCTTTATCAAAAATAGATCAAGTCTTTGTTGATACTAAGTTTGAGTTTGGCTATGTCAAAGACGTTAATGGTGATGATAAACTTATTTATATGGATGAAGTAGGAACGCCTGATTCTTCACGTATATGGGATGGCGAGCAATATAGAGTAGGTAATGTTGTTGAAAATTCTAAAGAGGGTTTTCGTCAGTTATTATTAAATCACTTCCCTGATCCGGATATCTTATTAAACAAAGACCGTATGGATGAGCGCGAAGCGTTAGCACGTGATAATAAACTACCGTTGTCAGTATTGATGGATGTTTCAAAAACTTATACGGATATCGCTGAAAAGATTACCGGCGAAAAGATTGTTTTATCTGATAACCCTAAAGCTGAAATTGTTACAATTTTACGTCAGCAGTATCAGTTAATCGATTAAACTATTAAATCCATTTTAACTAAAAAATCCAGCTGACTACTGGATTTTTTATTATTTACGTTATGATTTTATATCAAAGTTTGATATAAATTAAAAATTATCTCACACGTGTACTTTTTTTACTCTCGGTAAATATATCCCACTCTATTTCATAGTCTTTGTAGTCGTCAGGCCACTTTAATACAGCTATAAGTCTTTTTTGTCTACCAGTAAGACTTTCTGGAATATGATTTTCAACATTAAAGGTTTCGTCATTTAAGCGTTTTACATCTATGTTGTTATCGATTAAAACATCATGGACTGTTTTGATTCGTCTTTGAGCTAGTTTTTCATTATAGGCATCACTGCCTTCCATACTTGTATCACCAATAAGGTATAAGGTTGTTTCTGGATATTTATGTAAAAAATTAGCCATTTTAAGTACTCTATCATATTCGTAATTACTTAGATTTGATTTATCAAAGCCAAAGTTGATAATACGAAATTTAACTTTAGGTCTACCAGTAAGTTTAGGGCAACCATTATTATCAATAATGGCATCGTCAGGTGTAGACGCACATAAATCGCGCTCGTTGATGACACCGTCTAAATCAATATCATTGAGATCTTTGGTTTGTACTTGCAATGGGTCTTGTTCACTATAAAGTTCAGGATCACTGATACAAGCTGATAGAGCGATAGTACTAACAATTATCATGACTAAACGCAGACTTTGGATAAAATTTGTAAATATTAACAGTTTCATTATTTAGTTACCTCTTGTGACACTGAGCTATTATATTTTGCATCTTCTTGCGATTCATCGTGATCTTTTAATTTCCATGCATAAGGTGTATCAACACGCAATTCTTCAATTAATTTTCCAGTAGCATTAATTAAACGGTAACTTGCTTTTTTATGCTCAAACTCAGCATTTAAAAAGTTTTTTCTAGCAATAAATAATTCAATTTTAGAGTCTAATACATCTAATAGGGAGCGACGACCAATAACAAACTGTTGCATGTAACCTTTTTGTGCTTGGCTGGCATAATTAACATTTTGACGATAGAACCCTTTTTGTTCGTTGACAAAGTTATAGGCATTCCAAGCCAAGGTAGTACCTTGTATCACTTGCCTGTAGGTACTACTTCTAATAGCTTTTGCTTCTTCTTTTCGCCATGCGGCGGCTTCGGTTTTAGCGATAGTTCTCCCGCCACTATAGAGATCATAACTCATCGTCAGCATAATACGTCCATCATCATCAGGCCCCTCAAAACCACCAATGTCATCGTTACTATTAATATCGAGTTGTAAGTCAATTTTTGGCCAAAAATCTCCTTGCTCTCTATCTATTTGTTTCTCTGCCGCTTTCACATCTAAAATAGATGCCTTAATTTCTGGGTGATTTTCTTTAGCGCGCTCAATAGCTATCTCCAAAGATTCAGGCAGGTATTGTGAATCGGCTCTAGGTATATGGAGATCATTAGGGTACTCACCCACTAAATCAAAATATTGTGCTTTTAAATCAAATTGATTATTTTTCGCAGCAATTAAACTGGAATTAGCTGTAGCTAAACGGGATTGCACTTGGGCGACATCAGCGGCACTACTCAGACCTTTACTTTCTCGGTTTTGAATGTTTTTAAGAATATCTTCATGATCTTTAATATTTTTAACAGATAACTCTAAAATACCTTGGCTTTTGAATAAATTAATATACGTTTGAGCAATTTCAAGACTTAGGTTTTCAGCAGCAGAAATCAAGGCTTGTTGATCTGCTTTCACTTCAAAATCTAATCGAGCCACTTCATCAACAGTTTGAAAGCCTGAAAAGAGTGATTGAGTAACACGAAGACCTAACTCTCTACGATTGAGATCAGATCGGAAGAGCACACGTCTGAACT
>CAJWZC010000124.1 GCA_913049915.1 uncultured Colwellia sp. | reverse complement strand
TAATTTTTAGGACTAATTTAGGTCAGAAAAGTTGCAGCTACTGCCCTTAGAGTTATATTTTAGAAGTTAACTATTTCAAAGTTTAATTAAATTTTTTGAAAGGTATTTTCGGTGCTTAAACGTAATAATTCCAGTTTCCGACTTTATTTAACTGTTGCCATCTTTATTCAACTTCTACAGCTATAAAAACATAGTTTAAGTGTATATCATAAAAAAATTTTCTTGCTTTATTTCTTATCAATATAACGGAGGTAATTATTTATGAATGGGTTATATAAATCATCATCACAAAAAAGCCTATAAGGATAGTGTTGAAAGCGAGAATGTAGGTAAAACCTTTGATGCCTTGCTTAAGACTATAATTATGTGCGCTGAGGTACCAAGTCCAGATTACACACATAATAATGGGGAGTAAGAAAAAAAATTTAATCATAAAGGATAAAGCTCATTTAATAAAACCATTGTAATAATAGGGTAAAACAAGCAGTTAAACCAGAGTCTTATCTAGGTATTAACTTTGATGATGGATTAACTTTGTTAGTGGCTCTCTTATAGCATATAAAAATAATAAGCTAGGAATCACCATCAATGCAGTGCAAAGGAAAAATAGTGACCAATTACCATCAAGCCAGTCAACCATAATACCGGAGTATGAACCAAGCATTACTCGACCAAAAGTACCAAGAGAGGCCATTAAAGCATATTGACTGGCAGTAAATGTTTTATTACACAACACAGACAACAAAGCGACAAAGGCAACTGAGCCCCAAGCGGAAGTAAAGCCATCAACAAAAACAGTAAAAGCGAATAAGGCTTTATCCGGACCTACCAATGCCATTAATGCAAATAGTAGATTACTTGCCGCCATAGCTATACCACCGATAAATAACCCTTTTAAAATACCATACCGTATAGTGAACACACTGCCTATCAAGGAAAATACTATAGTCACAGCCCAGTTAATCATTTTTGAATAATAAGCAATATCACTATTTGAAAAACCTACCTCACGGTAGAAGACAATTGACATTCTACCTAAATAAGCTTCACCTAATTTGAACAGAAATATAAATAGCAAAATTGATATCGACAAGCGAGTCCCATTTCGTTGGAAAAACTCTTGAATTGGTGCAACTAGGGTTGTTAATAACCATGCAGTTAATCTATGAACCATAATCGTCTGATGCGGAACCGAATAACCATTCGTTTTTGATTGCATGGCCCTGTTTAATGTACTGAGTTGTTTGATAAATATTACGAGTAAGGTCCCGATAATTAAACTAATGATAGGAAAGCTAAACTCATCAGCAATGAACTGCGTTGGCCATGCAGGGTAGCCAATGTTAGCGTAAAAGATACTCAAAATAATTAAAGGTAAAATAAGTAGAATAAGTAATGGTCTATGACCTTGGCTAGGCAGTGCCTGTAGGTAGTTACTCTCAATTTCTGCTTGCTGCTTCTCTCTGTTACTTAAGGGCTCTTTTACTATGAGTGCAGTGAACATTAACACGATAATAATAGCAGAAAGCACTAAATATACCTGTGGCCACTGCCAGTTAGGTTGATCAACTAGAATAAATGGAATACTGCCTAAGCCAGCATAACCTGTCCACCAACCTGCTGTTGCCATAGCCGCTCCTGCAGCCATGTAGTTACTATCTTTATTGGCTAGTGAATCTATACGGTAGGCGTCGATAGCAATGTCTTGAGTAGCACCTGAAATGGCTATGATTAAGCCAAATAAAGCCATCATATTAAGCTGGTTATGTGCATTCAATTGGCTAAGTTGAAGTGCTGCTAATAATATCACCAGTTGTGCTGTCAAAATCCAGCTACGTCTTTGTCCCATTTTAGCTGTTAGTAGGGGGATCTTTAATCGGTCGACTAGTGGCGACCAAAGAAAATTAATACTATAAGCGACAAAAATAAGCCCGAATAGACCAATGTTTGAACGGCTAAGGCCTTCGTCTTTTAGCCAGCCACTCATGGCTGAACCAATCATTACCCACGGGAAACCACTAGCTATACCAAAGAAAAAAATGCTGAGTAAATGGCGATCTTTAAAGTAAGTTAAAGTTTGGCGAAAAGAGTGGTTTTCTGACATGAAATATTATTATACTAGTCGTATGAATGTAGAGGAGTAGCCTACCAAAGAGTGATAACAAATAGAATACTTAATCGTGATACTGTAAAATTATTATCGCTAGTGGCTATTAGACTTTTTGCTAGGGGATTGGGCGCCAGCCTATACAATCAATAGGATAGCTACCCTTACCATTAAAAAAGTCCAGGCAGGTATTTATTTCACTTTTAAAAAATAGATCTTGGCTTAGGGCTTGAGCACCATGTAGACTAACTTCATGCATTAAATGCCAAAATACACGTTCCTTTGCACTGTGTGGCGTTTCATCCAGAACTTTTAATAATGTCCATTCAGACATAGTATCTAAAATAAAGCTATCCAGTTCAGTATAGTGAAGTTCTTGATCAATGACTGCGCTAACATAGGCATTCATTTGTAATATTTTATCATCGATAAACTGCTCAATAATCATGAAGCCCCTTAAAATACACGTACCATGTGGCACTGAAGATGACGTGGTTTAACACTACGTTATAATTTCCATCGAAAAGTATTGGTGTCTTTATTATTGATTCAGAGTTAGGTTACTATTTATATCAACTATCTTATTTATCGGTGACAATTGGTTTTTTGTCAAAGAAAAGTCACTTTTTATTTGTTACTTTTTTGTAAGGCTGTATTTAGTAGGATTATTGATAAGGCTAATCTTCAGCGGGCAACAATATCGCTTTAATTAACGTGACAGGCTTTAACGGAACATCATTCCAAGCCATTGCTTCATTGTAATCAGTTGGTACTTTAGCGATGGCTTGCAACACCTCCTCACCTTCAATGATAGCGCCAAAAACAGCATAACCCCATTTCCGTCCAGGATCTAAAGTCTTATTATCAGCTAAGTTAAAAAAGAATTGGCGATTGGCTGTATGTGGCCTGTTTTCTTTAGCCATAGCAATAGTACCAACTTCATTCTTAAGACCATTGCCGGACTCATTAAAAATATTTTTACCTAAATCCTTCGCGGTAAATTTAGCGTTGTAAGCACCACCTTGGACAATAAAATCATCAATAACACGATGGAAGATGGTGTTATTATACTCACCTTTGACCACGTATTCTAAGAAGTTATCGACAGTAATCGGAGCTTTAACTCTATCTAGTTCAACGACAATTACTCCCATGGAGGTTATAAGTTTTACTTTAGGGTATATATTCGTTGGATCGACACCATAGCTAAAACAGCTAGTTATTAGTAAAGCACTTGTAATAATAAATTGGAAAATACGGTTCATAATTACCTACGGTTCAGTGATATAGAATGAGTAATACCAAACGGATTAATTAACTCGTCCCATTGGTATTACATGGCTGGTGTTATAAAAAGGTTTTAATATCTTTACTGGTTAATATTTGTTTTATCAAGGTACTTAAATGTTGGTTGAACTCTCGCTCTAATTCGGCGACATCAGCATTAAGGGCGCCTTCACTGTGTGCTCTATTTTTAAAGCTACTCGTTAATGTTTGTTTGGTATTATCAATTGACACTTTGATAATAATTTCACTTTGAGTACTGTAACTAACACTTTCTTGAGCAACACTAATAATCGCTTTTTCTATAGTAACGGTTATTTTATTATCTGCAGAGTTATCTAAAGATAAACCATGCTGTTGCCACTGACTCGCTAATATAGCTTGAATAATATCTTCAAGACGTTGCTCAGATGAGAGAATAATTGCCGCTTCATCTTCTTCAAGTATTTGGATAATATGCGTGCTGGTACGCATATCTTCAACGTTCAGTTGTGCTTCTTTACCCGATAATTGATTTGATGGCGATAGGCTAACTTGTGGTGAAACTATTAAATGGGTTGGTGCTGTGCTACAGCTAACAATACTTGCCAGTAATAAAGTGAGTACTATCGACTTAAAGGTCTTTAAGTTCATGGCTTTCTCTATTTATTTATCGTTTAATTGCTGATTGGGTAACGAATTTATCATTACTGGCGATTAAGGTTTCATTACCAAAAAGGCGTTGTAATTTAATATGATAAGCTAATTTTTGGTTACCAATAATACGCAATTCGCCGCCTTTTTTTAATACGCGGTGACTGTCTTTAAACATCTGCCAAGCGATATGATCGGTTGTTGCGGTATTTTGATGAAAAGGCGGGTTACATAAAATTAAATCAACACTACCTCCTTCTATATCAGTCAAAGAGTCGTTAAGGGTAAACTCACATTGGTCAATCACTTCAGGTATGTTTGCTATTATGTTATGTTTTGTTGAGGCCATTGCCATGGTCGATTCATCAATAAACAGAACGTGTGCTTCTGGTTGATTTGCTAAAACGGTAAGGCCGATAACACCATTACCGCAACCTAAATCTATTACTTTGGTGTGTGGTGCAACGGTAGGTAAATTCTCAATAAAGTACCTGGCACCAATATCTAACTTTTCTCGCGCAGAAACATTCGCATGATTACTTATGGTCAAGTTGCGAGATGGTGAGTCATTAGTAGATATATGGGCTAAAGGCCACACGGTTGGGAAAGGTGATTGATGCACTTGCTTGTTATCAAACTGACAAAAAACTAAACGTGCTTTTTTAACTGCCAAGGATGTTTTAGTGGTACCCAAGTGCTTTTCAAATACTTTCAAGGTAGAGCTATGGATTTCTTTAGCGCGATCTGCGGCGATAAAAATACACTGTTCACTCACTGATTTTTTGATTTGAATAAGTTGTTCTATCAGTAGTGACTTACTTTTAGGGATCTTATATAAAATAACATCTATATCACTAGGTAAGTTATCAAGAGAATTTAACAGCTCAATTTTACTTTCGTCTAAGTTATTTTGCTCGATGTTATAGCTGGTTCCTTGGCTACTGATATAGGAATCAGTAATAGAAATAACACTTGGGTTTTCACTACCACAATGGCAAAAGTTAGTAGCCAAGGTACCAAAAGCATCATTAAAAAGAGCCACTTTTGTTTGTGCGTTAATTAAACCTTGTTCATTAACATGGTTTATTAGGTACTCATCGGCTGAGTCCCATGCTTGTAAACTACGGTTTACTTGTGAAACAGGAAAACGGCTTAAGAATAGGTTCTTATCATTAACAATAAACGGACTGATCATAAAATTGGCTAAAGGTCAGTGAAAAATTGCCCGCTATTGTGTCATAATTCACAACATATTGTTGGTCTATCCACTTAAATCAGCTAAAATATTTGTCACTTTTAGTACCTATGACTTCGGTACTTATTTTTATACTTATCGAGAGAATAATGACTGTTGCCTCTGTTATAGAACAAAAATTGCTTGCTGCTTTTCAGCCATCACATTTAGAGGTGATTAATGAAAGTAATAACCATAATGTACCACCAGGTAGTGAGTCACACTTCAAAGTGATTATTGTTGCTAAAGCGTTTGAAAATGAACGCTTAATTAAACGTCATCGCCTAGTAAACGCAGTGCTTGCAGAAGAACTTGCTGATAAAATTCATGCGTTGGCATTACACACCTATGCAGAATCACAATGGCAAGAGCAATATGCTGAGAATACGCCAAGCTCGCCAAACTGTTTAGGTGGTGGGAAATAGAAAAATAATGATATTGTCCTCTGGTCATACCTCTTTATGCTTGAGGCAGGGTACAATGTCATCAAATTATTGAAAGTCTCTTTCAAACCTTAGCAGTGTTTTACAAAAGGTATGACCCTAGCTGAGTCACTAATATAAATAAAAAAGGTTTACTTATGGTTATCAAGCCAAAAATTCGTGGTTTTATCTGTACTAATGCTCACCCAGTTGGTTGTGAAGCGCATGTGAATGAGCAAATTGCTTATGTAAAAGCACAAACATCAGCGACCTCGGGTCCTAAAAATGTTTTAGTTATTGGTGCTTCTACTGGTTACGGTTTAGCTTCACGTATCACAGCTACTTTTGGCCACGATGCAAAAACGTTAGGTATTTTCTTTGAAAAACCACCTACAGATAGAAAAACAGGCTCTGCTGGTTGGTACAATACTGCAGCGTTTGTAAAAGCTGCTGATGAAGCTGGTATTTACGCTAAGAACATTAATGGTGATGCTTTTTCTCATGAAATCAAAGCAAAAGCGATTGAAGCAATTAAAGCCGACATGGGTAAAGTTGATTTAGTTGTTTATTCATTAGCATCACCACGTAGAACTGATCCTGATACCGGTGAAGTTTATTCTTCTACGTTAAAACCAATTGGCCAAAGTGTTACTACTAAAAACCTTAATACTTCAAAACGTACTATCGATGAAATATCAGTTGAAGCAGCTAATGATGCTGAAATTCAAGGTACTATCGACGTTATGGGTGGCGCTGATTGGGAATTATGGATGAACCAACTTAGCGAAGCCGGTGTGTTGGCTGAAGGTGTTAAAACTGTAGCTTACACCTATATTGGTAAAGAGTTAACCTGGCCAATTTACGGTAAAGCGACTATTGGTAAAGCTAAAGAAGATTTAGACAGAGCCGCTAGTGCTATTAATGCAGCGACAGCTGACTTAAATGGCCAAGCACGCGTTACGTCATTAAATGCGGTAGTAACACAAGCAAGTTCAGCTATTCCTATTATGCCTCTATACATTTCAGCTATGTTCAAAGTAATGAAAGCTGATGGGACTTATGAAGGTTGTATTGAGCAAATTTCTAACTTATTCAAAGAAAATATTTATAGTGATTCGCCTCGTTTAGATGAACAAGGTCGCTTCCGTCAAAACTATAAAGAACTTGAAGATAGCGTTCAAAAACGTGTTACTGATATTTGGAACATTGTTGACACTGATACCATTGATGAATTAACAGATTATGTTGCATATCATCAAGAGTTCTTAAAACTGTTTGGTTTTGATATTACGGGTGTTGATTACGATGTTGATGTTAGTCCAGTAGTTGCGATTAATAACTTAATCTAGGTTATATTGCCTTCAATAAGAGAATAGAACGTAAATATTAAAAAGCCGTATTTATTACTAATAATAAATA
>CAJWZC010000123.1 GCA_913049915.1 uncultured Colwellia sp. | reverse complement strand
GTTAAAGGCTTATAAGTGATCGGATGTCTAGATTAATTCATTTCGACTTTCATAGTCTTGTGTGTGGTGCTTGTCGCTAGATAATATGTTTTAAAGGCGCTTAAGGCAATTTCATCTTGCCTAGGTGGTATTTGTACTTGTATAGTTAATTATAAATAGCCAATATTTATCAAATCGATATGTTTTTATCGTATGTTATAGTCTCATTAGTTACAGGTTGCATAGTAAAACAGGGTTGTATTGCTCTATCACTATGAAATACCATATAAGTAGGTAAAAGCTAAAGTTAATAATAAAAAACAAACATAGCTATACTTTCATTAACAACAAAATTAACTAACGCACTAGGAACTCTCATGACAGATCTACGCCAGAAAGCTTTAGATTACCATTCTCAACCTACGCCAGGTAAAATCGGTGTAGCACTGACAACATCAGCTGAAACAAGTTATGACCTGTCATTAGCATATAGTCCTGGAGTAGCAGAGCCATGTCGTGAGATTGCCGCCAATCCAGAAGATGTCTATAAATATACGGGTAAAGGTAATACGGTTGCTGTTATTAGTAATGGTACTGCGGTCTTAGGTCTTGGCAATATAGGTCCAATGGCTTCAAAACCAGTCATGGAAGGTAAGGCATTACTATTTAAACGGTTTGCTAATATTGATTCATTTGATATTGAAGTCACACATAAAACGATTGATGACTTTGTTAATACAGTAGCCAATATCGCTGATAGTTTTGGTGGTATTAACCTTGAAGATATTAAAGCGCCTGAGTGCTTTGCTATTGAAAAAGCATTAATAGAACGCTGTAATATTCCTGTGTTTCATGATGATCAACACGGTACTGCAATAGTTACAGCTGCTGGTATGATGAATGCGCTAGACATTCAGGGTAAAGATATTAAACACGCGAACATTGTTTGTTTAGGTGCTGGGGCTGCTGCAATCGCTTGTATGGAATTACTAATTAAGTGTGGTGCTCAGCGTGAAAAAATTTATATGTTAGATTCTAAAGGCATAGTACATACTCGTCGCGATGACTTAAATGAGTACAAAAGATTATTCGCCAACAACACCGATAAACGTACTCTGGATGATGCAATTGTCGGGGCTGACGTATTTGTTGGTGTGTCTGGTTCAAATTTATTAAATCAAGATCAAGTTAAGCTTATGGCAAAAAATCCAATTATATTTGCTTGTTCTAATCCCGATCCTGAAATTAAGCCTGAGTTAGCTGTTGCCGTCAGGGATGATTTAATTATGGCTACAGGTCGTTCTGATTATCCGAATCAAGTCAATAATGTTTTATGTTTTCCGTTTATTTTCCGAGGCGCATTAGATGTACGTGCTCGCAAGATTAATGATGAAATGAAAATCGCAGCAGTTCATGCGATTAGAGCACTTGCAAAAGAACCTGTGCCTGATGATGTTTTAAAAGCAAGTGGTGTGACGTCACTGACTTTTGGTAAAGACTACATTATTCCTAAACCGATGGATTCTCGTTTATGTGCAGCTGTTGCTAAAGCTGTTGCACAAGCTGCGGTAGATTCAGGTGTTGCTGCGTTAGCAATGCCAGAAAATTATATGGTTTAGATATTATTGTCTAGTGATAAGCTGAGGTAGGTATCTACTTATGATCTATTAGACTTTGATTATTTTGACAACAATGAAAATAAAGGTCATGGTATAAAAATACTTTGGCTTTTTTTTATTGGACTATTATTATGAAAAAAACTTTAACACTATCTTTATTACTCAGCACTATGCTTTCACTGGCTTTCACTGGCTGTTCGCAAGCAAGTAATGTGCAATTTCCCACACAAGAAATTCTAAAAGCAGGAGATAGCCAAGTGACAGATGAACAAAAGCAAACTTGGCAACAAGTTACCGTGAAATATTATGATTTAGAAGGTGGCTTCTATGGTTTGACTAGTAAGACAGGCAATAAATTATTACCAATGAACCTAGCTAAGCAATATCAATTACCAGGCACTATATTAAAAGTGAAAGGCGATATGATTAAAGATATGGCGACAATTCAGCAATGGGGACAGCCATTTAAAATTACTAATATTGAATTAATCAAATTAGGTAAAGCAGTTGAAAGTAGTACAGGTGTTGAATTTTAAGGTTGCTTACAAGCTAAGGGTTGTTTGAATTTGGTTAACTGGCTTTCACCTGCAATAAACTGGACTTGATATAATGTTTGATAATCTTTTTCGCCTAACCCTACTACTTCTCGACCACTTAATAATTGAGTGAGTTGGGGCGTAGTATTACTATGCCCAACAATTAACGCATTTTCTTTATGTTGCTTTAAATGTAGAGCAAACTGCTCAAGTTGTTGAGGGTTATAATTCTTGATAGCAAGTTCTTGTCTGCGAGACAAAGGTACCGCAGTTGACATCGTCCTTTGGTAACTCGTACTATAAATAGACTTTATATTTGCGGTGCTTAGTAAGGTTGCTAACTGTTTGGCTCTTTTTTTACCACATTGCGTTAATGAAGGGTTTTTACTTTCAGTTTCTTTCTCTGCATGTCGTACAAGATAAAGGCTAAAGTTATCGTTTGATAAGCAAGGCTTTAGCAGTAGTACACTTATTATTATGGGACTAAATTTTATCATGGTGAATTATTCTTCAAGTAAGAGATATTGCTAGAGTAATAGGATTCACTATTACCCTAGCTAATTAATGTCTAAGTTATTATTAAAATAAACGATTTAAACCATTCAAGGCTGCGACACGGAATGCTTCAGCCATAGTAGGGTAGTTGAATGTTGTTTCAACAAAGTACTCGATGGTATTACCACCGTTCTTTTGTTGCATAATTGCTTGGCCTATATGAATTATTTCAGCGGCATTTTCACCAAAACAATGAATACCTAAAATTTCTTTAGTTTCACGATGAAAGAGGATCTTTAAAGAACCTACTAAGTTATTAGAGATCTGTGCTCTTGCAAGATGCTTAAATTGAGCTCGACCCACTTCATAGGGAATTTTGGCTTCTGTGAGCTCTTGCTCAGTTTTACCAACAGAGCTAATTTCAGGAATAGTGTATATACCTGTAGGTATATCAACTATTAACTTAGCTTTACTACTGCTATCAACCATTGCTAATGCGGCAATGCGCCCTTGATCAAAAGCAGCACTAGCTAAGCTGGGGTAACCAATTACATCACCAACAGCAAAAATATTGTCTACTTCTGTTTGATAGCAATCATTCACTTTTAACTGACCACGACCATCGGCTTTCAAACCAGCAGCAGCAAGATTTAAATCTGCAGTATTACCAGTACGACCATTGGCAAAGAGTAAGCAGTCGGCACGCATTTTTTTACCAGATTGCAAGTGAACAATCACAGCATCGTCATTGGCTTCAACGCGCTCAATCTCTTCACTGTGCCTTATAACAACACCGCTATTCCATAGATGATAACTTAGCGAGTCAGACATCTCGGTATCTAAGAAGGATAGTAAACGTTCACGAGTATTGATTAAGTCGACTTTTACCCCAAGACCTTTAAATATAGAAGCGTACTCGCTACCAATGACACCAGCACCATAAATAATGACATGCCTAGGGGCATGTTTAAGACTTAATATACTATCTGAATCATAAACACGTGAGTGATTAAAATCGATATCATCGGGTCGGTAAGGTCGCGATCCGGTAGCAATAACTATTTGTTTGGCAGTAAGTTTATCAATGGAACCATCCTGATGTACAATGCGGATGGTATTAGCATCTACAAAAGTAGCTTCACCTTGGATATGTTCAACACGATTACGGTTATAAAATCCGCTACGTAAATTTACCTGTTTGCGAATTACCGCGGACGCATGACTTAAGATATCTTGAAAGGTAAGTTGTTTTACTTGGTCTTTTTGATTAAACAACGGGTTAGAGTTGTATTCAATCAAACGACTTACGGATTGACGTAATGCTTTTGATGGAATGGTACCCCAGTGAGTACAACCGCCACCAACTTGATGGTAACGTTCGATAATAGCTACTTTCTTTTGGCGCTTAGCAAGGTTCATTGCCGCACCTTCTCCACCTGGACCTGTACCTATGATAATTACGTCATAATCAAAACTCGCTCCTACAGTTTTAGTTGTTTTTGATTTAGCCAATAGTAAGTCCTCGTATTATTTAGTATAAAAAATATAGCAGTATTTTATCAGAACTAAAACTGACAATATTGAGCTAATTCAGTATTATGACAATATTACTGAATTATATCTCATAAAGAGCCTTTTAGATGAGTGGTGTAAGAGCACAACAAAAAGAAAAGACCCGTCGTCAAATAATTAATGCCGCATTAAATCAACTCAGTGCAGAGCGTAGTTTCTCTAATTTAAGTTTACGCGAGGTCGCTAAAGAAGCTGGATTAGCGCCAACATCTTTTTATCGACACTTTTCTGATATGGATGAATTAGGTTTAACCCTAGTTGATGAGGCAGGGTTAACACTTAGGCAGCTAATGCGCCAAGCAAGACAACGTATAGCTAAAGGTGGATCTGTTATTCAAATATCAGTACAGACTTTTATGGAGTTAATTGAAAGTAACGGCAATATTTTTAGACTTTTACTACGTGAGCGTTCAGGAACTTCTGCTGCTTTTCGTGCTGCAGTAATTCGAGAAATCCGTTATTTTACTATGGAGCTTTGCGACTACCTTCAAAAAGCGAATCAGCTTGAAGCTGATGTCGCTTATATGCAGGCTAATGCAGCGGTAACTATTGTTTTCAGTGCAGGATCTGACGCACTTGATATAGAAGACAAAGTAGAGCGAGATCAATTAGCGCAACAAACAATTCAGCAATTACGCTTCATTGCCCGTGGTGCTCTTGAACTGAGTAATCGTCGAAAAGTATCGAGAAAATCTCGTTAGTTTATTTTCTCGTGAGTATCACACCAGTTTCAACGTGATCGGTGTAAGGGAATTGGTCAAACAGTGCAAATTTATCAATTTGATGCGTTTCGATTAATAACGCTAAGTTATCTTTTAGAGTCTCAGGATTACACGAAATATAGATAATTTTCTTAAAGCGTCTAACTAACTCTACACTGTCTATATCCAACCCTGCACGCGGCGGATCTACTAATACCGTATCGTAGTTATAAGCCGTTAAGTCGAAACCTTCTAAGCGCCTAAATTTTCGTTCGCCATTCATGGCTTGGCTAAATTCCTCACTCGACATACGTACAATATCAATATTATCAATACCATTTTCACTTATGTTAATTTGTGCAGATCGAACCGAAGTTTTAGATATCTCTGTGCCTAGTACTCTATCAAAGTTTTCAGCCAGTGCAATACTAAAGTTACCATTGCCACAGTATAGCTCAATGAGATCACCGCCAGCATCTAGTGTTGTTTGTTGAGCCCACAAAAGCATTTTCTCATTAACACCGGCATTGGGTTGCGTAAAACTATTTTCAACTTGCTGATAAATGTATGTCTTGCTGCCTACTTGTAAATATTCCATTACATAATCTTTATCGACAATAATTTTCTGCTTCTTTGCTCGACCAATTATATCTACTGGAGCTATTATTGATAGTTGAACTTTTAGCTTTTCCGCTTCAATTTTCCAGTTCTCCTCCAAAGGTTTGTGATACAACATACTTATCAACAACTCACCACTTAACGTAGATAAGAAGTCTACTTGAAAAAGTTTAAAACGTAATTCTCGATGATCTTTAATTGCAATGAGTAATGCCTTCATTGCTTTGTTGATTATTTCACTCGCAACAGGGAAGTCATCGACTCTAAATTTTTGCTTAGTCTTACTATCAAACATGATGTAATAAAGATCATCACCGTCATGCCAAACCCTAAACTCTGCTCTTTGGCGGTAATTTAACGGTACTGACGGATATAAATCCGCAAGTGGTAGATCAAAATCACTAAATAACTTAGCCATATTTTGTTGTTTGTTTGATAATTGCGCATCGTAATTATCGGGATGAATGTGACTAAACATAAAAATGCCTTGTATAAAGAAATAGAGATAAGAATAACAGCGCGAATTTTACTACCCACTTAACTTTTGTCTAGCTCTTAATCCTTCTAATGAGTAAATAAACGAAGAATAGCTAGTTATACTTTAAATGTAGATTAAAGCAGAACAACTTGGTGAGTTGAAATAAAGTGTTATGGCAAGTACTGGAAATACGACTTTTCAGGATACTCAGCAATAACTTTCAAAGATATTAGGACCAGCAAGATATCTTATCTAATATTTTGAGGTCCTGTGAGAATGCAGGACAGCTATTAATACCAGAGAATAATAAGTGGTGTAATTTATAAAGTTACTATTACTGCTGATTCTACCGAGAAGTCTAAACTGTTCTTAATAATTAAGTCTCCTGATTGTAATATATAACTGTATTTATTTTTAAAGAAATAAAAAAGGCCGCTATACAATAGCGGCCTTTGTTTTAGAATTTTAACTTTACTCGTCTAGATTGCTATCTTCAGTGCGCTCAGGGCGATCTTTGGCTTCTCTTACTTTTAATGTACGTTGTTGAAATTCTGTATCGTTCAATGCAGATATAGCTTGATCTAAATCATCAGCTGCCATTTCAACAAAACCGAAACCTCGACGTTTACCTGTATGTTTGTCTTTCATTAAACGTACAGAGTGTACCGAACCATGTTCAGAGAAAAGCTCTCGAACTGAAGTTTCATTTGCTCTATAAGGTAAGTTACCAACATAGAGGGTTCTAACATCTTCATCTGACGCACTGGTTTCGATGGCTGAAGATGAACTAGCTGATGGATTGCCAGTAAGTAAAGGTGCGATAAACGCACTAACAAATACCAAACTGGCAACAAGGATACGGCTAGCCGGTACTGCAAAAGTGACAATATAAGCGATAATGGCAAAAACAACAGCGATGATGACTGTTTGTAACGTTGGAGACTTCATATAAAGATACCTAATTATTATTTTAATAAACTAATTTAACTGTTTGAATATATGTAAATAGCAATTCGTATGTTACGCAGCTTTTTATAATGTGCAACTATCAAGTGCAAAATTTATGCAATTAATCTTATATTAAAGAATAATTATTAATAATACCGACTAGAATAGTTGTTTAAACGAACGTCTTGGCTTTTAAGTGAACGAACGGTTGAATAAGTATGATTTTAAGTTGAAAAGGTATTGACCAAAACAATAAAGTCTTTACAATGCGCTCCAGTTCCAAGGGG
>CAJWZC010000122.1 GCA_913049915.1 uncultured Colwellia sp. | reverse complement strand
TAATTTAAATGACTTAGCAGCCGCTCAAGTGAAACGTTACGATAAAGTGAACGGTGAAACTATTCAGCACTTTTTTATGGAATTACGTGCTAATAGTCAGAGCGATAAACGTATTCATGTGATTTTAGATGGTGCGGGATATCATCGTTCACACGATGTCAAAAGTAAAGCTCAAGCACTTAATATAGCCCTTCATTATCTTGTGCCATATAGTCCTAATTTGGATCCAATAGAGCGGTTATGGAAAGTGATGAATGAACATGTCAGAAACAATAAATACGTTGCAACAGCGAAAGAGTTTAGAGATAAAATTGATGAGTTCTTTAGCGAAACACTTCCCACAATAGGTGATATTTTAGCTACCCGAATTAATGATAATTTTTAGGTGTTAAAATCTGTATCTTGAACTGTGATGGTATATATGAAGCTGACTAAAGTTTGGCCATTACAGCCAAGAATTTTAATTCTCAATTCTTCTTACTGACAAAATCATAATTTGAGTGTTGAGATAAAAGTAACCGATGCAATAAACCTTGATAACTACATACTTTCTTCTGTAAAAAATTTAGATTAATATTTATAAGTAAAGATCTATAAGGCGTATTGGAAAATAATACCTATGCTCTTGGAAGCTGAAAATAGAGGAGTAACTATTGAATATATTTTTATCGTTGACGGTGGTGGAGATACACCAAAGTGGCTAGCTGATCATTTTACACTTAAATCTATTTGGAAAACTATGCGTAATATTAGACGTCACTTACCAAAAGAAAAATGGTAGCAACAAACAGTTAAAGGTATTACTGAATTATCTACTATGCCCATCACACTTCAAACTGCAGATTTCTCAGCTTAACTCTGAAACTGCATCTTGAGGTGTGATGGATAGATACTTTTAACTGACATATCTTTAACTAATTAACCTTTAAATGATTAATATTAACGGATAGAGCATCGCTAGCAACCAGGAAATCAAAGCTAGTGAACGTACTTGCTCTGCTCTTTACTGTTCAGCGATTATAGCTAATGCCATTGCTTCTGCGATTTTAATGCCATCAATTCCAGCAGATAAGATCCCACCCGCATAACCAGCACCTTCGCCCGCAGGGTACAAACCTTGTGTATTAAGACTTTGTAAGGTCTGTTTATCTCGGGTAATTTGAATAGGTGATGAAGTTCGAGTTTCTACTGCGGTTAATGTTGCTTCCGCCATTGAGAAACCATTAATTTTCTTATTAAAAGCAGGCAAGGCTTCGCGCAGAGCTGCTATCGCATAATCGGGTAAGGTTTCACTTAAATCACAGAAAGTAACACCAGGCTTATATGATGGAGCAACACTACCATGCTCCCCACTTTTACGCCCTGCAAGGAAATCGCCTACAAGTTGAACTGGTGCATCATAATTTTCGCCACCAAGTTTAAAGGCTTTCTCTTCTAAGTTACGTTGAAATTCCATACCAGCAAGTACATAATCCCTTTTAGAAGCAAACTCACTCATCACAAAGTCTGCGGGTTCAATGCCAACAACAATAGCACTATTAGCGTTACGCTCAAGGCGGGAGTATTGGCTCATACCATTAGTCACTAAACGTCCCTCTTCCGAGGCAGCGGCAACAACAGTGCCACCAGGACACATACAAAAGCTATAAACTGAACGGCCATTGCTACAATGATGAACTAACTTATAATCTGCAGAGCCTAAAATTTCATTACCCGCATTATCACCAAAACGTGCTTCATCGATGACTGATTGCTCATGTTCAATACGAAAGCCAACAGAGAATGGCTTTGCCTCAATGTAAACCCCTTTATCAAATAACATACTGAAGGTATCACGAGCACTATGACCAATAGCTAAAGCAATATGATTCGTTTCAATATGATCACCATTGGCTAAGGTTAAACCTGTCACTTTTTGATTTTGGTAACCTTCAATGCCCTGCGTTGTTGATTCATTACCGTCAACATCGATAAAGTTAATATTATCAACACGTTGATTAAATCTAACTTCACCGCCTAATTCGAAAATCTTGGCACGCATCTGTTCAACCATAGTCACTAACTTAAATGTTCCAATATGAGGCTTACTTACGAATAAGATTTCTTCAGGTGCGCCAGCTTCTACAAACTCATGAAGTACTTTGCGGCTGTAATGCTTACGATCTTTAACTTGACTATAAAGCTTACCATCTGAGAAAGTACCTGCACCGCCTTCGCCAAATTGTACATTAGATTCAGTATTTAATATTTTTTTACGCCAAAAACCAAAAGTGTCTTTAGTACGTTGTCTCACTTCTTGACCACGTTCTAATACAATAGGATTAAAGCCCATTTGTGCCAACACTAAACCAACAAATAAACCACATGGACCCATGCCAATAACAACAGGACGATTTTTAAGGTTTTTTGGCGCTTGACTTACAAACTTATAAGCCATATCTGGTGTTGCTTTTACTTGCGTATCATCACTAAATTTCACAAGTAACTCTTCATTAATATTCGTTTCAACATCAAGAGTATAAATTAAAACTATTTTATTTTTCTTACGTGCATCATAACCACGTTTAAACACGGTGAATTTTATTAACTGAACATCTTTAATGACGAGTTTAGTTAAAATAGCTTGTTCAAGTTCGTGCTCTTGATGGTCAAGCGCGAGTTTAATATTAGTTAAACGAATCATTCTTTGAGATCCAGCATAGGAAGAGTAATATTTTTCACTATTTTACCTGTACACCATCATTTTAGAAACAAGAGATTGAATTTGCTCTCAACAAAGGTATGATCGACACTACTATTAAGACAAAATTAACCGATTTAGATAAAGCCATGGCATTTGTAGTAACGGATAACTGTATATTATGTAAATACACTGACTGTGTCGCAGTGTGTCCAGCTGACGCCTTTTATGAAGGACCTAATTTTCTCGTTATAAGTCCTGACGATTGTATTGATTGTGACTTATGCCCTGTTGAGTGTCCAGCAGGTGCTATTTACCAAGAAGATGAAGTACCAGCTGACCAACGAAATTTTATTGAGCTTAACGCTGAATTATCAAAACAATGGCCTAGAATTACCGAAGTTAAGGACCCGTTAGTTGCAGCAAAAAAGTGGGACGGCGTTACAGATAAAATTCAGTATTTAGATATACAATCAGACGACTAGCCATCTAACAGAGTCATCTCCCTCTCAATCTATCGCTCTATGGGAAAGCAGCTATACTACATAATATATAATCACATTGGGGATATCTATGTGGCATAGCATAGAACAAGCGATTAGCGCTGATACTGGCAAGACGTTTTATATTTCTGAAAAAAAAGACATATCAACAAGTATCGGCAATACCTCTTCATTGAGTAGTTTAACTTATAATAAAGCGCCCCCATCCAATTTATCGTTCAAAATTACCAACGGTAAGCGGTGTTATTTTTTAAAAATTAATAACAAAGATTATTTAGATCACTTTCAAGCCGAAGCTTACTCATTAAAGCAACTTAATACACTGACTAATATTGCCAGCCCAATAGTAACCAGCATCGGCACCAGCTTAGACAAAAGCTTTTTAGTTTTAGATTATGTTGACTTTAGTAAAGCAAAACCTATGCTTTGGTATCAAATGGGGCAAAAACTGGCCCAAATGCATTATGAAACTCGCCATGGCCAATTTGGCTGGCAACATGATAATTTTATTGGTAATACAATTCAGCCTAATCACTGGAGCAGTAACTGGAATACTTTTTTTTCTGACCAACGCATTGCTTGGCAATTACAACTACTGTCAGAGCGCTCCGTTATGCTAGGTAATATTGAACATATCGCCCAAGTTTGTCACGATGTATTACTTCATCATCATGTAATTCCCTGCCTAGTACATGGTGACTTATGGCAGGGTAATACCGGCTTTACTGGTGAACAAGCAATGATTTTTGATCCTGCCTGCTATTATGGTGACAGAGAGGTAGATATTGCTATGACCGAATTATTCGGGCATTTCCCTGATGATTTTTATCATGGCTACCAAGCAGAATATCCTTTAGATGCCGGTTATGAACAACGAAAATTAGTTTATAATTTTTACCATATCCTAAATCATGCAAACGTTTTTGGTGGTATTTATATTGACCAAGCAAAAGCAGCATTATCACGAATAATGTCATTATCATTACATTAATGAATTAAAATACCATATAAATCAATGGTATATTTAATAATCATTAGAACTACGAACTATTTTGGTAATTTAGTTAGAAATAGTCATACTTATACCAAACGTACTAATACAGCTAATTATCACTTTTCTTTTATTTACGGAGGCTATATGACTCTTAAACTCACTGAAAAACGTATTACTTGTCCACACTGTGGTCATCATTTACATGCAGCAGTAGATGCCACCGCTGGCGATCAAGATTATTATGATGAATGCCCAGCTTGCTGTATGGAAATTCACTACCATTTACATATCGATGAATATAGAGCGAAGATCCAATTAACCGTTGAGAGTGATGATGACTAAGTATTTAAATTAGCTTTAACGCCTATTTTTTAATACCATAAATTTATAATATCACTTTACTTTTTAAGACGTTTTTTGCCTTGTTTGCACAAGCTATCTCCTCTATGATGCATGAAGTTTAGCGATAATCTATACCTGTTACCAATCAAAATGTAGGATTCCAGTGGGAATTAAAACCACTTTAGGCAAGGAAAATAATTTAAGCATAGTCATTCCATGGTTTAATTATTTACCGCCGTATAAAGTGATTTTAAACCCATCAAAGAAGCGCTTGGGCAACATCACTTCATCGTTGCTGTGACTTATAATGGAACAACTATTATTTCATCACAGCGCCTTGAATTGAAATTTCTCAAGCACTCTCAAACCTGCATCTTCAATGGTAACTGGTATACCATTCGTTCCCCTCTCCTTACTAAAGTTACCAATGATATGAATCTAGCCGACTTTTTCACCCACAGTAAAAGCTTATTAAAACTCACTTATCCTATTTTAATTGCACAACTAATTCAAAATTTAATGGGCTTTGTTGATATCGTAATGGCAGGACGCGTTAGTGCTACTGATTTAGCCGCTGTTGCCGTGGCAAATAGTATTTGGCTGCCTTTGATATTAACTATTTATGGCTTAATCATGGCGCTTTCTGCGATTGTTTCGCAGCTTGCCGGCGGAGGAAAATATACTGATATAGTAGAGCAGACCTATCAAACTGCTTGGATAGCACTAGTGCTTGGCATAGCGTTGATAGGGCTTTACTACCTACTCACCCCCATAATTGCACCAATGGTTACCTTGGATGGTAATCTTGAAACATTAATGTTTGATTATTTAGGTTTTATTGTCTGGGGCGCTCCAGGGTATTGTTTATACCTTGTATTAAGAAACTACTCTGAAGGACTTTCATACACTAAGCCAACAATGGTTATTAGTATCATAGGTTTATTGGTCAACATCCCTGCTAATTATATTTTCATCTATGGAAAATTTGGCATGCCTGCACTTGGTGGTGCAGGTTGTGGATTAGCGACTGCATTAGTTTTTTGGTCAATGCTTATCAGTATGCTTATTTATTGTTTTTACTCGAAGGTACTAAAACAAGTTAATTTATTTAGTGCTTTTTACTGGCCCGTATGGACCGAAATAAAAGGTATTCTAGCCCTAGGTATTCCTATTGCTTTATCACTACTTTTTGAAGTCAGTCTTTTTGCCATTGTTGCTATTATTTTGGTGCCCTTTGGCTCGCAAGTGGTCGCAAGTCACCAAGTTGCCTTAAACTTTACTGGCTTAGTGTTTATGGTACCGTTAAGTATAGCGATGGCGACAACAATCAAAGTAGGCTTTGCTATTGGTAATAAAAACTTCAAACAAGCCAGAGACTATACCATGTACTCAATCTTACTTGGCCTAGCTCTCGCGTGTATCACTGCGCTGATAACGGTACTTTTTAGAACACAAATTGCTGGCATATATAGCACTGAAGCGCCAGTAATAGAATTAGCGGCTAGTTTAATGTTGCTCGCTACCATTTATCAATTTTCAGATACCATACAGGTTGTCTCAGCCGGAGCATTACGCGGTTACAAAGACACTAAATCAATATTATATATAACCTTCGTATCGTATTGGCTTGTTGGTTTATCGGTTGGTTTAATTTTGGGTATAACCGATTGGCTTGTTCCTAAAATGGGACCTTATGGTTTTTGGATAGGTTTTATCGTTGGTTTAACTACCGCAGCAATATTACTCGCTTGGCGTTTGAAGGTAATTCAGCAGCGAATTAAAAATAGCGAATTATTACTGGAAGGTAAAAACCAGGAAGATGACAATCAAGCTACGCAAGCCTAACTATTTACGAGACAACTAGCTATATATTCAGCCACTTTGTTTATTTAGCAAGCATGTAGCACTTATTTATCAATGTATTAAACAAAATCACTTGCAAGGCGATTAAGCAAAAGCTAACATAGCGCTCGTTGAGTTATCAACATGTGCTCGCTTAGCTCAGTTGGTTAGAGTACTTGCATGACATGCAAGGTGTCACAGGTTCGAGTCCCGTAGCGAGCACCAAATTAGGGTTTAATAACCCTCTAAAAGAACCCGAAAAGCTTTATTTAACAAGCTTCTCGGGTTTTTTTATGTCTATTACTATTTCATGCCGTTCCGTGACATCCTCACTTTTAAGTAGTACCTTTAGTAGTACAGCATTTATCTAACAAAAGTTGTACTACTAAAAAGGCTAAAAAAGTAAACCCTCTTACCAATACACAAGTAAAACAGGCAAAACCTAAAGATAAGATTTATAAGCTATCTGATAGTGACGGCTTACAACTACGTTGTAAGCCAAACGGCTCTAAACAATGGCTGTTAGATTACTTCAAACCTTTCACAAAAAAACGCACATCATTAAGTCTTGGAGCTTATCCAGAAGTATCAATACTAGAGGCCAGAAAGAAGCGAGTAGCATCAAGAGAGCTTTTAGCAAAAGATATTGACCCTAAAGAATACAAAGATGACCAGCACAAAGAACAATTACTTTTAGCTAGTCATACGTTAAAGAGTGTCGCTGAAGATTGGATTGCAATTAAGAAGACCACTATTGCCGATGTTACCGCTAAAAGCCTATGGCGTAAGTTTGAAAGTCACGTTTTTCCTAAGTTAGGTCACAGACCAATAGATAAAATATTAGCACGATTAAAACTGCTCAGCGGTGACAGAACTAACCTATTCCCTTCTTATATTAACCATCACAAGTATTGCAATGTTGAATCGGCAAATAAAGCATTAGGACGTATGGGTTATAAAAAAAAACTCTTAGCTCATGGTTTACGCGCTTTAGCTAGTACAACCTTAAACGAGTTAGGC
>CAJWZC010000121.1 GCA_913049915.1 uncultured Colwellia sp. | reverse complement strand
AGCTCCTCATTTAAATGAATGATAGCGTGATTCTTGATGATTAAGGATAAACCGTGTACTCACGTTTTATAAGTGAAGTAACACCGCTTATTTATCTCAGTTAATGGTATATGAATCACTCTTTTTAAGGGATAATGTTCTATTACTTCCCCGTTATTTTATTGTATTGATGTTGTTCGAACCAAAAGAGGTATTATGAAAACACTGATTATACTAATCGCACTATTTGTCTTAACGCTAAGTCCATTGGTGAGTATTAACGTTAACGCTACAACATTTACTTTCACCGCCATTCCAGATGCAGACGAATCTCAGCTGCGAACCCGCTTCGAAAAGGTTGCTCTCTATTTAGAGAAGAAACTTGGCGTTAAAGTAAATTATATTCCGGTAAAGTCATACTCGGCCGCGGTAACCGCATTTAGAAATAATCAAGTACAACTTGCTTGGTTTGGTGGTTTATCTGGCGTACAAGCCAGACGATTAGTACCAGGCTCGCAAGCAATTGCCCAAGGTTATGAAGACCAATTTTTTAAAAGCTACTTTATTGCTCACTATAGTACTGGCTTAGAGAAAAGCGACAGTTTTCCTGATATTAGCCAAAAAACCTTCACCTTTGGTTCAAAAGGTTCAACCTCAGGTAGATTAATGCCGCAATATTATATCGAGCAGCATCTACAAAAAAAACCACAACAAGCCTTTAAACGTGTTGGTTTTTCGGGTGACCATAGCCGCACTATTGCTCAAGTTCAAGCGGGTGCTTACCAAGTTGGCGCTGTAAATTATAAAGTTTGGGAAACTGCCCTTGCCACAGGAAAAATAGATACTAATAAAGTCAAAGTTATTTGGCAAACCCCTGCCTACACTGATTACCAATGGACAATACGTGCGGGTGTTGATGCTAATTTTGGCGAAGGGTTCGCTGATAAAGTTCAAGCGGTGCTACTCAATATGAATAACCCAAAGTTACTCAATAGTTTTCCACGCTCTTCATTTGTAAACGCTGACAATAAAGATTTTGAACCAGTGTTAGACGTGGCTAAAAAGATAGGACTTATCGATTAATGATCACCATTGACAACTTAAATCTTCACTATGATAAAACGGCGGGTTACAACACAGATAAAAAAGAGACCTCTACTCAGGTGATTTTTGATCTGAGCCTGACTATCAATGAAGGTGAAAAAGTTGCTATTATTGGTCCCTCTGGTGCAGGAAAATCTAGCCTGCTACACCATATTTATAAAAAATTACAAGCCAGCGCCGCTCTTTGCTCACAACGCCAAGGTTTAGTTGATAATTTAAGTATCTATCACAATATATTTATGGGGGCTTTAGCCAGGCATCACTGGTTATTTAACTTAGTGAATTTAATTAGACCTTTCGAGCAGGAGTTAACTAATGTCGCTGCACTTTGTCAACAATTAGAATTAGAACAGCCATTGATAAAAAAAGTGGATAAACTCTCTGGCGGGCAAAGACAACGAGTGACGTTAGCAAGAGCCCTATATCAACAAAAATCTCTTTTTATCGGCGATGAGCCCTTTTCTGCACTGGATCCATTAATGGCATCAAGACTACTCGAAATAATATTAAAACGACACAAAACTGTCATCATGGTGATGCATGACAGAGAATTAGCGATGAGTGCCTTTGACCGTGTCATCGCGTTAGATAAAGGCCATCTGGTAATCGATAGTCAACAGCAAAGTATCGATCAGCAGAAAATCACTGCGTTGTATCAAACTAGCGCAGTTGCCTAAGCCTCTTTATGCCACAACAGAAAAATATACATTACCCTTTAGGTTACTGGCAAAATATCACTTTATCAATCTGGCTTATCGCATTAGTTATTCTACCTTTTGCTGATATAGAGATTATCAGTTTCGACCCTTTTATCGAATTATCGCGTATGCTAAATGGGTTAATGACACCCGACTTTCTCGCGACTGAATACCTATTTCAAGCCATTATTCAAACCATTAACTTTGCCATTTTAGGTGTTTTTTTAGGACTCGTTTTAGGTGCTCCGCTCGCCCTAATATACCAGCATCCTATTGTATCAAGCTGCTGCGCTTTTTTACGTGCTATCCATGAGATCTTCTGGGCACTACTTTTTTTACAAATATTTGGCCTTTCACCCATTACTGGAATTTTAGCTATTACTATTCCTTTTGCCGCTACTTTTGCCCGCGTTTTTCACGATATCATAATTCAATCGTCAGAGAGTCCTTTAGAGAGTATTGATAGCCGTGCCGATATTATTAGCCGCTTCACTTATGGAAAAATAGCTCAAGTCATGCCACAAATGATGGCCTACACTCGTTACCGTTTTGAGTGCGCCCTTCGCAGCAGCGCGGTACTGGGCTTTATTGGTATGCCAACGTTAGGCTTTTATATGGAAACTGCTTTTAGACAGGGAAACTATAGCGAGGGTTCAGCGTTATTGATCATTTTTATTGCCCTTATCGGCACTATTCGTTACTGGTGTCCCGCCAAGTTACTGGCTGTTTATCTCGTTATTGCTTGCGTGACACTGGTCGATATTCCTTCGGTGGATAGCAGTCTACTGATACGTTTTATTAGCCAAGATATTCTGCCTCCTGCATTGACGAATATCACGACTTTGGCAGAAGTTCGATGGTCATCACTCTCTTCTTGGTTTACTACTATCCTATGGTACCAAGCTATTCCTGGTATCATAGCCACCATTACCTTAGCATTAGTTGCCTTAGCAGCTACGCACTTTGTTACGTTAAACGTCCATGCTTTGGCGAGTAAACACTTATGGCCTGCGCCACTAACTTGGCTTGGCCAGTTAACATTATTAATTGGTCGTTCAGTACCTGAATATATCTTAGCATTCATCTTTTTAATGCTACTGGGCCCGTCAATGTTACCGGCTATTATCGCGTTAGCCATACATAATGGCTGCGTAATTGCTTATTTGGCTGTGAAACAAAGTAATACCATCGCGCCACAACAAATGCAAATGAGTAAGTTCAATCAGTTTAACTACCATATAATGCCTGATATCTATCCCAATATGATAGCCTTGATATTTTATCGCTTCGAGATCATAGTGCGAGAAACTGCAGTCTTTGGCATATTGGGTATTATGACGTTAGGATTTTATATCGACAGTAACTTCAGTGAAATACGCTATAGTAATGCACTCGTACTTATCATGTTTACAGCTCTACTCAATGTTGCCATTGATATATTATCAAGACGACTACTTAAGTTACCGCAAAACAGTCAAACGAGCTGTTGATCCATAAAAATCTAATTATATTTGTAGTTAGTACCTGAGTAGTTCTACTTTTAAACTCCCCCTCTATGCTTTTTGGCACTTAATAGAATATTGGTAGGCCTACAACTAAATTTATATATCAAGATAAAATTGACAACTACTTAATCTAAAAGTACTTAACCTATCATCTTTTCTACTACACTAATTTCAGGTATTATGCTTTATTTATAGCAACCAATTGATAAAAATCGATAAACTGAGTTTACTCAATAAGCGACCAATATCGACATCTTGTAGCATTACTGTAAAAGTCTTATTATTATTGTCATAGATGAAGAGCTAATATAATGAGTTAAGCGATTACCTAACCGAAAAAATAACGTTTTGATGATAAAATATTGTCGTAAGCTTGGATAAGTTATCAAGTAATAATGTTCTAAGCCTTGGTAAATAGAATTCAGTCAGCTAAAAACCCAATAAGAACTTATCGGTAAAAATGAATAATCAAGACATAGTTATTATTGACGATATCGCTAGGATAAGAGAAATCTTAGAAAAAAAATTCAGCCACTACAAAACCTATGAGTAGTGATAGTGTTATCCAGTCAAATAATGCCTTTAGCATCATGGATATTATCGCAGAGCAATTAAGGAGTACAGATTAAGTAATACTAACTAAATTAATCATCAATTTTCTAGCGGTTAAATCATGAGTTAAAATAAACCCCGCTATTAATATTATTAATAGCGGGGTTGCTAATAAGTAAACCAATAGGTTTTTACTTAATATTACATCGAAAGATACTAGTTACCAACGGGTACTATACCTTTGACCATTAATTCACCAAAAGTTTCTGTAATATCAATTTTATGGTATTTCAGAGCAAATGACATTGCTTGAAGTTTACATTGATTTTTACCATCAATTAGAATTTTATGTTTTGGGGACAACTTTATTTGACGGATCGCTTGCGGGGTATTAAATTCCATTTTCATAATTCCTTTAAAAGTAGACATACTTATCACTGTACATTTAGCGTACAAAAACGAGTATAAGTTAAATATTAGATAAAGCAAATAAGGATAATATTTTTATCTTTTTTAAGCATAATAATCATCCTTATTATCTAAGCCATCAAATCTACCTTGGTAATTCCAATAGTTAAATCAATACATTTATAGTACTCAAAAGTATTGATTTCGAAATTGAAGTGGTTATAGAAGAGAAAAACTATAGTTCGTCATAGCGTTAATAATAAGATTTGTAAGACTTAGTGCTAACCTATTAGAATAATAGCAGTCGGACTAGTTTATTGATCCCTTCACTATAAACATTACCAGGAGTAAACGATGTTAGAAATGGCTGTGATATATCTCGCCGCGGCAATAATTGCGGTACCTATTGCAAAACGAATAGGCTTAGGCTCAGTGCTTGGTTATTTATTAGCGGGGATATTGATTGGGCCTTTCTTATTAGGTTTAGTTGGCGATCAAACTGATGTAATGCACTTTGCTGAGTTTGGCGTTGTGATGATGTTATTTTTAGTCGGTCTTGAATTACAGCCTTTGCGTCTTTGGAAATTAAGACACTCTATTATTGGTTTAGGTGGCTTGCAAGTTGTTATAACTACTCTGCTCATCACTGCTGCCTGCTATTTTATGTTTTCACTAGCGTGGCAAACCTCATTGGCTATAGGTTTGATGTTAGCGCTGTCGTCAACCGCCATTGTTTTACAAACATTAAATGAAAAAGGCTGGATAAAACAAGAAGCAGGACAAAACTCATTTTCAGTCTTACTCTTTCAAGATATTGCCGTGATACCCATTTTAGCTTTAGTGCCTTTATTAGCCTTTAGTGACAATATTACTGTCTCAGACTCCCATGACAACTTAATAGAACATTTTCCAGTTTATATTCAAACAGTAATATCAGTGAGTGTTATTGCTGTGATTATATTGGCTGGTAAATATGTTTCAGCACCATTATTTCGCTATATCGCCGAAACACGCTTACGTGAGTTGTTTACCGTATTCGCTTTATTTCTGGTCATTGTTATCGCGGTAATTATGAATAAAATAGGTTTATCCCCTGCTTTAGGTACTTTTCTAGCTGGTGTCGTTTTAGCAGAAAGTGAATTTCGACATGAATTAGAAGTTGATATTGAACCGTTCAAAGGGCTATTACTTGGTTTGTTTTTTATTACCGTCGGCGCTTCAATAGATTTTCCATTATTGTTTGAAGAGCTAGCCTTAGTCACATTATTAGTCGTGTCATTAATTGCTATTAAAGCTTTGGTGTTATTTTGTTTGGCAACCTTATTTAACATGGAAAAAAAGCAAAAATTACTGTTTACACTTGCCCTCGCCCAAGGGGGAGAATTTGCTTTTGTGCTACTATCGCTCACCTCTACCTTACAAATATTGACACCAGAACAAAATAAAATTACTACTTTAGTGGTCGCTATTTCTATGTTAATGGCGCCTGTATTATTAATTATTTATGAAAAAACACTAGAAAAAGAACAAGAAGGTACTGGTGAATTTGATAAACTAGAAGATATTGAAGCAACCAAAAGCGTTATCATCGCGGGGTATGGACGTTTTGGACAAATAATAGGTCGTCTGCTTAGCTCGCAAGGCTATCACTTATCTATTTTAGACCACAGTCCCAGTCAAATTGATCTGTTAAAAAGGTTTGATAATAAAGTATTTTATGGTGACGCCGCACGTAAAGATTTATTACAAGCCTCAGGGGCAGAGGAAGCACAGTTATTAGTAATCGCTATTGATGATGCCGATAAAATAATTGAAATTGCCCTACTCGCACAAAAACATTACCCAAACTTACAAATTGTTGCCCGAGCAATTGACCGCCATCATGCCTATGAATTATTACGCATTGGTGTAAAAGCTATTAAACGAGAAACGTTCGAATCAGCTTTAGAACTTGGTATTACAGCGTTAGAGTTACTTGGAAATAGCCCCGAAAGCTCTAAACATGCAGGTAAATTATTTTCCGATCACGATAAAGAATCAATGCATGTATTATCTGAAGTATGGGGTGATGACCATAGTTATGGTGTGGCAGTGAAACAACGCCTAGAGCTTCTTCAACAAGTACTTGTCAGCGATAAAGAAGAGCAAAGTAAAATGAAAACTTGCCAAAAAATAACACGCTAATCATATAAATTATCTTATCTTTTAAAAGTGACCTAACCAATGTATCCGGTTAGGTCACGACCCATAACTAAAAAGTTAAGTTTGAGTCTACTGAACTAGACATAGACAGACTAAAAGTTATCTCTAAAATACATATTTAGTCGAGAGCTGAACATAATCAAAATCGGTATCTTGCTCTACCATTTCAAAATTATCTAACTCTAAGCTAAAAGATGACTCTTTGGTATAATTTTTAAAAATATTCACTCCCCAATGACTTCTGTCTCGATCAGACAAATCGGTAGTGATGTTGCCATAAAAAACAGAGCTACGAATATCATCAGTCCAGAAATGGCGATAAGCAACCATAATAGCTGTAGACTCTTCTACCTCTTCAGCCACTAAATCAGTCGCGGCTGCAACACCAACATAACGGCCAACATTATCTGCATGAAGTTGAAAACGAATATCATCTTTTCCAAATGTTTTTATTCGACCTGCTACACCATAACCAAAGCCGGATTCACTATTACTACCTACTGTTTGTAACTGACGTGGTCTAATTGATTCGACTACCCCAGATAAGACATAATTGACTTAACTGGAGATACACATGAAAAGTCGTAAGACTTATTCAAAAGAATTCAAACTAGATACAATTGCCCTTGTTAGGGATCAAAACTATTGTGTCGCTGAAGCGGCTAGAAATTTAGAGGTCAGTGCTCAAGTACTTGGTCGATAGATCAAAGAAGCTGAAAATGATGATGGTCACGCTTTTAGAGGAAACGGAAAGCTTACGCCCGAGAAAGACGAAGTTAGTAAACTTAAAGCCCAAGTCAAACGCCTAAAAATGGAGCGTGAGATATAAAAAAAGCGACGGTCTTCTTTGCAAAAGAAACGAAGTGAAATATTCATTTATTACCCAACATAAGAATATCTGGCTAGTGATACTGATGTGACGCGTACTGGGTAAAAAAAGTAATAACTATTATAGTAATCAAAAAAGAAGGCC
Source organism: uncultured Colwellia sp. (assembly GCA_913049915.1). Classification (GTDB taxonomy): domain Bacteria; phylum Pseudomonadota; class Gammaproteobacteria; order Enterobacterales; family Alteromonadaceae; genus Colwellia. The sequence goes on along the minus strand of CAJWZC010000121.1, from coordinate 285 downwards.
CTGAAGCCTTAGATACAACGCATCAAGAGATGTTGGACTGAATGAAAGATATTGCCAAATTTAGCGATAATACTTATGACGCTAAACGTATTTAGAAAACCTTAAATGCCCTAAGCTTTCCTGTAAGCAGGAGAAAAGCAGCGCAGTTAATGAAGGAGGCAAACGTTTGGGTGCGTTATAAGAAAAAATATAAAGCTACCACAAACAGTAAACACAACAAGCCCGTGTACGCGAATGAGCTTGAACAAGACTTTACTGTTCAGCAGCCTAATCAAGCGTGGGTAG
>CAJWZC010000120.1 GCA_913049915.1 uncultured Colwellia sp. | reverse complement strand
CTCTAAGTTGTGCGGTATCGAAATGTTTGCCTTCATTCGGGCCAACGGCATATTTAGTGGTGTATTCTACTGACATTTTATTTTAAACCTTTATCTATAAGCATGATTATACATTAACAGTAATATAGAGTTATTCATAGTGAAATAATCACATCCAATCTTATGGTGTCATTTATAATCAAAATGGATTAAGGTAATATAAGTTGTTAAATAACAGTTTATGCAAATAGAGTGGGAAGTGGAGCTATGAAGGGTAAAATAAAGATAGTTGTTGTCCTTATATTAAATAAATAAATAAATAAATAACTAACAAGCAAGCTCCCGACATCCTTGGATGTCGGGGCTTGACTAGTTAAATTACTCTTTTGAGTGTTCAATTTTTTAGAAAAAGTAAACAAACTGTAATGGAAAACAAAACTGTAATGAAAAATAAAAGCACCATCACAATTGCGATACTGACGTTGTTAGTGGCAACTTTCACCTTGTCAGCTCAGCCAGCTCAGCCAGCTCAGTCAGCTCAAGCGGCTGATATCACAAAATATCATTCGCCGGTATTACAGCAAGACTAGAATTACTCACCGAAAGAAGTTTTCAATAGCCCTTTTGTACAATCTGACTATAACAGTGGCGTGATTAAGCTGAAAACAAAGGAGCTGGCGTTGACGCTAGATTTTAACAATGAAATTTGACCAAGCCCAACAGAAAACCTTGTCGATTGGACTGATAGGCGACTCTACCGTTGCCAGTACTTATGGCTGGGGACCTGCTTTTTCACCGCAATTCAATGGCAAAGTGAAGGTACTTAACTATGCAAAAAATGGCGCAACACTTGATTGTTTGTCGAAAAAACTGGATGTGCTGATTAAGCATAAACCGGATTATATCCTGATCCAGTTCGGACACAACGATATGAAAGTTTATGACACTCAGGCCTACAGCAAAAAACTGCAGGATTATGTCGACAGAATTACACGCGGCGGTAGCACAGCTATCGTGTTGAGCTCGGTCACCCGTCGTAATTTTGATGAAAAGGGCAAAATATCACCTAGGGTTATAAACGACAGAACATTAAATGATTACGCTCAGGCGGCTCAAGCCGTTGCTAAAGGTTCTAAAGTGCCTTTCATTGATCTTAATTCAGTCAGTATTAAGCACCACAACAGCATAGGAGCGAGTGCGAGTGCAGCGTACAACTTCACTGAAACTGACAAAACTCATTTTAGCAAAAAAGGCGCCAAAGCCATTGCAGACATAGTCATCAATGAGCTTAAGACTGCGGTGCCAGCGTTGGGAGACTATTTGAAATGACCATGTTTTCTGCTATAACTTCTGGTACATCGTCTGGTACAAAAAACACCTTGAGATGGCTCTGGCACTGGTTCTTGCTTAGCGTTGTTCTAAGCTCAGTATCGATGGGAACATGTTATGGGAAAAACCGCGTGTTTTTGTTAGCAGGTCAATCGAACATGCAAGGCCAAGGGTTAAACAGCGAGTTGACACCAGCTTACCGTGATGTCCAAAAAGATGTCAATTTCTGGAAAGGAGGTTGGGTTAAGCTATCTCCTGGATACGGTAACGGCGCTGACTATTTCGGTCCGGAAGTTGCTTTTGGCCGAGCGGTTAAACACGCTCTGCCCAATGATACCATTTACCTGATCAAGTATGCCTCAAATGGCAAAGCGCTATACAATGATTTTAAACCCAACACTGGGGCTTATTACAAAAAAATGGCGAAAACATTTAAGGCCGCACTGAATGATCTGGATAAGGCTGGGATCGAATATGAAGTTTCCGGCATGCTCTGGATGCAGGGTGAAAGTGATGCCTATGAAGGGCAGGCTGCCAGCTATCAAACCAACCTGATTGATTTTATCGCTGTAATGCGTAGAGAATTTGGCACTGCCACCATGGCGTTTACCCTTGGCCGTGTGCTCGATCATTTTGGTGGCAAGGTGCCGCCAAAGATGGGTCAACAGACGAGTCCAACGCAGGCGAACATAGTGCGCACTGCCCAGGTAACCGTTGCACAAAAAACACCCTATGTTAGTTGGTTTGATACCGACAGCTATCAGGTTGTTGACCCAAAAAGTAATCCTGGTCATTACGGTACGCAGGGGCAGATTGAACTGGGCAATGATTTTGCTTTGGCTACCCTAGCTATCATTCAGCCTGATTAGCATGGTGGATATAGGCTAATACTTTAAAAAATCGACTTGTGGAGTCGAGGGGGTCAAATCTTGACTTAACACAATTGATATTTACGCGTAAGTGAATTCGCTAGGCACATAACTTATAAGATAAAAAACTGGTTGAGAGCAATATAACCGAACGCAGGCCAATAAATTTAATTAATGTGTTAAGTCAAGATTTGACCCCCTGCCTTATCACTATGTTTTAAAGTAAAGCTGGCACCCCCCACAGTGTTGCATGTTTTAAGTAACAAACAAGAGCTTTTGGTCTCAAAGCTGGTTGGCACAACAGTAGGAGACCTTTGTTTTCTTCCCCTGAACTTTTGAAAAGAGTCGAATAAGGTGGAGGAATTGTCTAAATTTTAATGGTAATCGAAATAAAAAAATGAAAAATATGATAGCAATGGAAAAAAGATGGAAAGCATACTTTGGATTTTATGAAAAATCGCGTTTATTCTACTTATACTCGGCAATCACACGAAGTATCCCGGTTGACTTCATGAATATTCCAAAATTTCGGCCTAATCTGCGAGTCCGCGGCATCATCGCGCGTTTTACTATTTTGTTCTGCGCAGTCGGCTTGGTTTCCTCCGGTCAGGCGGCGGAAGCGAATTGGACCCAGCTCTTTGCTTTCGGCGACAGTTTTAGTGATTCCGGAGCTGGATATGTCGATGGCAACGGTCCGACTGCCATCGTTTACGCAGCCCAAGATATGGGTATATCGTTCACCTATTCGACCGATCCCGATGCGGGGGATCGGGGGCGAAATTATGCGGTTAGCGGAGCGCAGACGGGAGAGGGCGAGGGTGAATGGAAGAAGGATGCCTTTCTCGGATACGGTATGCAGAATCAGGTGCGTGATTTCGTCGAAGGCGTAGTGTCGGGCGCGATCATCTTTGCCCCTGAGCACACCCTGTTTTTCCTCGCGGGAGGCCTCAACGATCGCCAACTCGAGACTGAGACCACGACGAACAACCTCACTCTTCTGATCCGTCAACTCCATGGCGTCGGCGCGCGCCACTTTTCCATCGCCGTGCTTCCCGTGAGGCTCCGCTCCTTTACCGATGTCGCGACACGTCTGAATCCCGCGCTGAAGGCATTGCCCGCCACGCTGAAGGCGGAATTTCCCGATGCGGAATTCCGTTCCAGTCGATGGGGTGAATTTTTTGACACCGTGATGCTCGAACCGGCTCGTTATGGCATTATCAATACGACCAAGGCTTGCGCCGGGCGGGCCATTTTTGATCAGGATACGACGCCTCGCGGCGATCCGGATACCTACTATTTTTACCACAGTGGCCATCCTTCAACGGCCGTCCACCGTATCGTGGGGCGGGAGCTGGCGAATGAATTTCGGCGGATTAGCGATCGCTGGCCACTTGATGCCGGGGCGGATGTCGTCCCGGGTGATGCGACGAACTAGCGTTATTAACCTAGAAACAAAACAAATGGGTTGAAGCAAGATTGCAACTAAGTAGGTAACTAAATTCTTTTATATTGAAGTGGCTATTGAGTTATTGGTGATTGTTAATGCTTATTTGTGGTTGCTGTTGATTGTTTATGTAATTAAGGTTAAGTTATCTCTCAGAGTAAAAGCTAGCTTATTAAATAGGCGTATGTTGAAGAGAGTGATTTTAACCAGTAGACATAAGAGGAGTAAAATGAATAATTTATTTGATTTAACAGGAAAAGTGGCCGTTGTAACGGGGGCAAGTCGTGGTTTAGGGCAAGGTATGGCGTTAGGCTTGGCAGAAGCCGGGGCAGATATTATTGCCGTAGCTTCTTCGGCTGAAAATGCCGCCGATACCGTTAAAAAAATACAAGCACTCGGTCGTAAGGCTATCGCCCTTGGCTGCCAACAAGATGACGCTGAGCAGGTAAAGCAATTAGTAGAAAATAGTATTGCCGCCTTTGGACAAGTCGATATTTTGGTCAATAACGCGGGTACTATTCGTCGTGCACCAGCAGAAGAGTTTTCAGATGATGATTGGGATGCGGTGATGGAAACTAATATCAACGGTGTGTTTAGATTATCGCGCGGACTTGGTAAACATATGCTTGAGCGTGGCTCAGGGAAAATTATCAATATTGCTTCTTTGTTGAGTTTTTCAGGTGGTATCACAGTGCCGGCATACGCAGCCAGTAAAGGGGCTGTGATGCAGTTAACTAAAGCACTTGCCAATGAGTGGGCAGCTAGAGGCTTGCAAATTAATGCCATCGCCCCAGGTTATTTTGCTACCGACAATACCGAAGCATTACGCGCTGATACTGAGCGTAATGCCTCTATATCTGCACGAATTCCTGCCGGGCGTTGGGGCAACCCAGAAGATTTAGCCGGTGCCGCTGTTTTTCTTGCATCGAAAGCATCAGATTACGTTAATGGCCACATCATGTTAGTTGATGGTGGTTGGATGGCTCGTTAATTTAAGAAGATTTTTAAATGAAAAACATTTTTTTATTCGGCGAATGTATGGTTGAGTTAATGGCGGCTTCAAAAGAGAAGTCATCAAGCTGTTCATCAAACACTTCATCAAAGCTATTGAAACAGTCATTTGCCGGCGATGTTTATAACACGGCTGTTTATTTAAAACGCACGTTTGCTGAAATTAACGTGCAGTTAGTGACGGCTGTTGGCAAAGATAATTTTAGCCTAGATATGATCCAAGCTTTTGAAAATGAAAATATCGGCACTGATCATGTCTATCAATCAGAGCATAAAATACCGGGTTTATATGCTATTCAACTTGATGATGTTGGTGAGCGTAGCTTTACTTATTGGCGAGATAACTCAGCTGCACGACAAGTGATGCAACATATTGACGAAGATACAATAAAGTTGCTTGCTCAAGGGGATATGTTTTTCTTCTCAGGTATCTCTTTAGCGGTTATTGAACCCTGTGCTCGAGCAAATTTTTGGGCAATGATAGAAAAAATTAAAGCAGCAGGCGTTATTATTATTTTTGATCCCAATTATCGCGCCCGAATGTGGGATAACCAAGCAGAAGCTAAAGAGCAGTTTGAACAAGCATTTAGCTATGCTGATACGCTTTTACCCGGCGTTGATGATTTTGAACAATTATATTCAATGACAACATCTGAGGATGTTTATCATTTTTGTCAACAATACCAGTTCGACGAATTAATCATTAAAAATGGTGAGGCAGGTATCTTCTGCTACGCCAACGAGCAAGCTTATCACTTTGAGATCACACCGGTAGAAAATGTTGTCGATACCACTTCAGCAGGAGATTCATTCAATGGTGTTTATCTTGGCGCTAGGATTGAAGGACACAACATTTCGTCGGCAATCGCTTTAGCATCCAAAGCTGCTGGCTTTGTTATTGGGCACTACGGCGCTATTGTTGAGCCAAGTGTTTATCAACAGTTTATTGATGAGCAGCTTCAATTGAAAATATCAACGCATTAAAAGCAAAGCATTAAAAAGAACTGCCCGAATTAAAAGTTGGTGCAGGTACCGTAATTCACCAAATAGATTAAATATCTTAACGATTTAACAGCAGGAAATTAAACATGAAAATAGGACTTTTTTCCATAGGTCTTGATACCTACTGGCCACAATTTGATGGTTTACTTGATAATTTAAATAGTTATCACGGGCAAATCCAAGATCGTATTGCTGGCATGGGCGCTGACCTTATTGATGCCGGTATGGTTGATAACGTCGATAAAGCGCACGATGCGGCCAATTTATTTAAACGTGAAGATGTCGATATTATTTTTCTATTTATCTCTACCTATGCGTTGTCTTCGACCGTATTACCGGTCGTTCAAAAAGCAAAAGTTCCGGTGGTGATGTTAAATATTCAACCGGTGGCACAGCTTGATTATGATAAGTTTAATGCCATGGACGATAAAGGCAAGATGACAGGTTTGTGGTTAGAGCATTGCCAGTCTTGTTCATTACCAGAGCTTGCCTGTGTGTTTAATCGCGCTGATATTGACTACCATGTGGTTTCTGGTTACTTACAAGAAGATTACGTATGGCAAGAAATTTCGGATTGGGTGGCTGCGACTAAAGTAGCGGCTGGCATGCGCAATAACCGCGTAGGAATTTTAGGCCATTATTATAACGGTATGCTTGATGTTTATAGTGATCTAACCCAGCAATCAGCCACCTTTGGTAATCATTTTGAAATACTTGAGATGTGCGACCTGTTTGAACTGCGCCAAGCCGTCACTGATGCTGAAGTTACAGCGAAAATCGCCGAATTTAAGCAGAAATTCAATGTTGCAGCAGAATGTGAACTTTACGAGATCGAAAGAGCAGCTAAAACTTCGGTCGCGCTCGATAAGCTGATAGCAAATCATAAGCTTGGTTCGATGGCTTATTATTATGAGGGCACGGGGGAATATGAAAATATCGTCACCTCTATTATCGCCGGAAATACATTATTAACCGGAAACAATATTCCAATTGCTGGTGAAATGGAGATCAAAAATGTTCAGGCGATGAAAATCATGGACTTATTTGGTGTCGGTGGTTCCTTTTCTGAATTTTACCTGTGTGATTATAAAGATGACGTAGTCTTTCTTGGCCATGATGGCCCTGCTCATTTTGCTATTGCTCAAGGTGCGGTCGATTTAGTGCCATTACCTGTTTATCATGGCAAACCCGGTAAAGGTTTATCTATTCAAATGACGGTTCAGCATGGGCCTATTACCGTGCTTTCAGTGGTACAAAGTCGCGATGGCAGTGTGTCATTGCAATTTTGTGAAGGTGAGTCGGTAGCGGGCCCTGTATTACATATTGGCAATACTAATAGCCGTTATAAATTCCCGATGGGCGCACGATCTTTTATGAACGAATGGTCACGCGGTGGTCCTTCTCATCATTGCGCGATTGGGGTCGGTCATATCGGTGACAAGCTAGAAAAGCTCGCGGCGATATTGGGCATAAAAACGCTTCGTTTAACTTAGACTATTTTAAAGGTATTAATTTAAAGGTATTAATTTAAAGGTATTAACTCATGCAAAAAAATGTCAGTAAGGCAAAAAACGAATTTATCCGTAAAGCCTTTGTTATGTCTGTTTATCCAGATAAACACGAGGAATATCAGCGCAGACATGATGCTATTTGGCCAGAGCTGCAATCATTATTGAAGTCTCATGGTGCTCATCATTATTCCATTTTTCTCAATAAGGAGACTAACCAGCTTTTTGGCACTGTTGAAATTGAAAACGAAGCAAGGTGGGAGGCCATTGCAAGTACAGAGCTTTGCCAAAAATGGTGGGCTTATATGGCTGACATCATGCCAACCAATACCGATGGCAGTCCAAAAGCGACCACATTAGATGAAGTTTTTTATCTTGATTAGGGTCCGTTGACCTTCCGATATTGTTTTTACAGCGAATTGTTGGCTATTTATACAAGGCGGAGTCTTTGTAATGTAGTTATTCTACATAAAAAGGCAATAAAGATAACTCTCCAAGCTGCCTTTGTAGATTGAATATTAATTTTGCGTCTGTTTCAAATGATAACAGGCGCTGTTTTTACTAACTTGTGCAGAACAACTTACAAAAAAAACCTTCTTTTATAGTCAAAAAGAATCTAAATAAGTCTAATC
>CAJWZC010000119.1 GCA_913049915.1 uncultured Colwellia sp. | reverse complement strand
CTACAGTAGGCTCGGATGTAATTTCAATAATAAGTTTCTACTTATAATTTAAAAAACCATAAAAATGGCCTATTTGAATAAATCATACCATTACAGTACTTAGCTACGCTTAACTATTTGAAAATAGCCACACAAAGATGTGTGTGATAAAAACGATATATTTCTGTTTTATCTTAGATTCAATCACCTTGTTGATAATAATTTATAACTTTTAAATAGTCATGATAAAGCATATTCGGAGTGAAAAAATTTATTCCAAGTTCCGTTGTTTTAGGTAAAAATACAGCTTGTAATTTGGCATCTGGATTCATTAAAAATATCGCTAATCCGTGGCTCACTTGATAAAAAAAGTCATTTTTTGTAGCTATTATGATATGTTTTTTTTTACTAATGTTTTTTTTTGTATCATTTATATAGCCGCGAGTAATTTCAACTTTTATCCCTAAACTTTGCTGAAAGCTTTCGGCATCTGCTGAATTATTTGCACGAACAGCAACAAAATCCTTTGAAAAATAATTAATATACTGAGCAAGTATTTTTTGAGAATCACGATCAGGATCAATGGTATAAAAAACAAATTGAGTTGCAATATTCTCATGGCTGGCGCTGAGCAAGTCGGCAAGCTGAGCTAAAATTAATAAGGTGGTTGGGCAAATATCAGGACATTGAGTATAGCCGTAAGAAATAAAATGCCACTTTCCAAGAAAGTAGTCTCTGTTAACGGGCATACCCTGATGATCTATTAATTGAATATTTGTTAGCTGTTGCGGTTCATTTAATACAAACCCTTGTATTTTAGGCAACTCCCTATTGTTATCGAAATAGCTGTTAGAGGTTAAATGAAAAATATATATCGCTGATGCAATAATCACTAAAATAGGTAGCAGTATTAATACTTGTTGTGAATGCGATAATTTATTCATCATTGTTTTATTATCCTTATACTATTAAGCGATCAAGTAATAAAGTAAGAAAAAGTGCAATCAAATAGTAAATCAAAATACGGAAGGCTAGATAATCTTGCCAAGTCGCCAATTTAGTTGATATCACTAAAGTGTTCTCATTACTTTTCATTAACTTTCCTTAAACGCAATATGACAATATCAAGGATTAAAAAATGAAACTATTCGGTTGATAAAAACATAATCAGCCTCACTCGACATCAAAACAATAAAAACTAAAATCGCAAGGATAGGTAAAAATAATAATAGTTTAACCGCCATACGCTCCCATGCTAAATGCATGAAAAACATAATGATTAACCCTGCCTTTAAAAACATGAACGCTAAAATAAGTGTCCATCTAAGCATGCCTTGAAATTGGAAGTAATCAACCATGTAAGAACAAGCACTTACGACAAAAAGTAATAACCATACTTTTAGGTACATAGAGAGCGGATGTTGCTGCTTAATATTCAGTGTAGGACTCTGTGTTGCTATGTGTTGTTTCATCATATTAGCCTCACCATAAATAGAAAAATGCAAAAATAAACACCCAAACTAAATCAACAAAATGCCAATATAGTCCAGTAATTTCAACAATTTGATATCCTTTATCATCATACCCCCCTTGATTTACTCGTTTGGCAATCACGCCAAGATAAATAACACCAGCACTGACATGTAGCCCATGAAAACCGGTAATCATAAAAAAGGCTGCGCCAAATTGATTAGCCCCCATGGGATTACCCCAAGGCCTTATGCCTTCTTCTACAATTAATTTAGTCCATTCAAATGCTTGCATACCAATAAAACTAGCGCCTAATAATGCCGTGATCACCATTAAATAAACTGTTTTTTTCTTATTTCCTTGATAGGCATAATTAACTGCCATTGCCATAGTGCCGCTGCTAGTGATTAAAATAAAAGTCATAATGGCAATTAATACCAAGGGAATGTGATGACCTGCAATAGTCAAAGCAAACACTTCGCTTGGGTTCGGCCAAGGAACGATTACAGACATACGTACATTCATATAGCTAATGAGAAAAATACTAAAGATAAAGGTATCGCTTAATAGAAATATCCACATCATCAATTTGCCCCAAGGCATATTGAAATTTTGTTTATCTGCGCCCCAGTCGTTTTTTACACTTTGCCAAGACGAGGAATTACTTGCTTGTGTATGTTCTTGATTATTAGCCATAAGTTTTCCTTAGAAACCACAAAATAAAGCAATTGTTTTAAAGGTTTCTGTATCACTGGTTAACAAGAAAAATAAAAATAACCAAATGAAAAGTAAAAAGTGCCAATACAACGCACACAACTTGAGACGGGAAGCTAATCGTTGGTATGATAAATCTAATAAAAAATGCCAAATACAACGTATGAATACCAACACACCAGCAATAATATGTAAGGCATGCATACCAGTAAGGAGAAAGTAATAACTGTTAGCTGGATTAGCGTAGATATAAAAACCTGACTGATTAAGTTGTTGCCAAACTTGAACTTGCCCGCCAATAAACAGTAATGTAAATAATGATGTTGCTGTTAACAAAATAATAACGCCTTTGAAGTTCTCCAATTCAGCGAATTTTCTCGCTAAAATAATACTAATACTCGCGACTAATAAGTAAGTACTGTTTTGCAATAATATATCAGCATTGGTAAACGGCAACCATGGTTCACCAGATAGTGCTTGGAAATCAAAAGATTGAGTGCGTTGTAAAAATGTAATAGTAAATAATAAAAATATCACCGAGACCACTGCTAAAAAAAATTTTAACGCGGTAGTTGCGGCTTTATCTCTATTTAGCACAGAAGGGAATAGATTCGTTTCTTGCTCTTGCTCTAGCTCTTGCGGTAACCAAGGCTTTATTTGCAAAGTTTTAAATATTTGCATTACTTTTTCTCCTGAGTATTATTTTGCTCACTAACTAGGTATTCAACCTCCTCAGGAGAGAAGTTTTGCGGAATAAAGTCATCTTTAACCTGCGGCACACTATAATCGTATGCCCAACGATGAACTTGAGGTACTTTTTCGCCCCAATTACCATGCCCTGGAGGAAATTGTGCAGTTTGCCATTCTAGTGATGTCGCTTGCCAAGGGTTCCGACCAGATTTTTTTCCTTTAAAGGTGCTCCAAATAACATTAGCAATAAAAATTAATTGCACTAAACCCACAATAATAGCTGAAACTGTGATGCCTGCATTAAGAGTCTGAGCGGATTCAGGAATAAAATCTGTTTCTCCCATGGCAAAATAACGACGAGGCACACCTAAAAAGCCTAAATAATGCATCGGTAAATAGATAGCGTATGTACCTAAAAAGGTTCCCCAAAAATGAAATTTACCCAATTTATTATTTAAAAATCGTCCAGTAAATAAAGGAAACCAATGATAAATGGCAGCAAACAACACCATTATTGGTGAAACACCCATTACCATATGAAAATGAGCGACAACAAAATAAGTATCAGATAAGGGTAAATCTATAATGACATTACCCAACATTAGCCCGGTTAATCCACCATGAGTGAAGGTAAAAATAAAACCAATAGCAAATAACATTGGCACGGTAAGATGAATATTTCCGCGCCATAATGTTAGTAGCCAGTTATAAACTTTTAATGCCGTAGGAATGGCGATAATCAATGTTGTGGTGGCAAAGAAAAAACCAAAATATGGATTCATACCACTGACATACATATGATGTGCCCAAACCACAAAACTCAAACCACCAATGGCAATAATGGCCCATACCATCATGCGATAACCAAAAATATTTTTTCGTGCATGTACTGCTATAACGTCAGAAACCATACCAAAAGCAGGTAAGGCGACTATGTATACTTCAGGGTGTCCAAAAAACCAAAATAAGTGTTGAAACAATATTGGGCTACCACCACTATGATCAAGTGTTTCACCTAATGATAAAATAGCAGGCATAAAAAAGCTGGTACCGACTACTTTATCGAAAATCATCATAATGGCACTAACTAGTAATGCCGGAAAAGCTAAAAGCCCCAAAATGGTCGCGACAAAAATCCCCCAAATAGTTAAAGGCATACGCATTAATGTCATGCCCTTAGCTCTAGCTTGTAAAATGGTAGAGACATAGTTTAATCCCCCCATGGTAAAAGCAACAATAAAAATGACCAAAGAGATCAGCATCAACAAAATACCCGCATCTGCACCTGGAGTACCACTTAAAATAGCTTGTGGTGGATATAACGTCCAGCCAGCGCCAGTGGGACCGCCACTGACAAAAAAGCTACTAACTAAGACCATTACGGAAAGCAAATAGGTCCAATAACTCAGCATATTTAAGTAGGGAAACACCATATCTCTTGCCCCAATCATAAGAGGAATCAAATAGTTACCAAAACCTCCTAACAATAACGCCGTTAATAAATAAATCACCATGATCATGCCGTGCATAGTGACAAATTGTAGATAAGAAGATGGATCAATAAATGAAAATTCATTAGGAAAGCCAAGTTGCAAGCGCATAATCCCTGACAATATCAAGGCAATCAGACCTACTGCTATTGCAGTGATTGAATATTGAATAGCGATAACTTTATGGTCTTGGCTCCAAACATACTTGGTCAAGAAAGTGTTAGGATGACTTGAATGATCTACTTGATCGGCAATCGCTATATTTTCCATTTCTGTCACATCATGCTCCTAAAGTATTGCTGAGATAAATTCATCTGACATTAGTGAGTGAATGGATATAACTCACCACATCATCAACCGCACGCTCATCATGTAATATTTTTGACATTAAGATCATTTGCTTACCATAGAGATCATTAGGGTGCGATCCTCTTATGCCTTGTTGGAATGAAGTAATTTGACGTTTTAAATACCAAGCGTGCTGTCTAGCTAATTTCGGTGCGTTCATGGCATAATTTCCTTGGGCATCATCACCATGGCAATAAGAACAGTTTTTATAAAGCAGCTTACCTTTAATAATATCGCCTGGGTTTATCAAGATGTTTTGACTTGAAGATAATGAACTAAGGTAGGCACTAACATCTTCAACAGCTTTATCATCAATTAATAAAGCCGACATAGCTGACATTTGTTGACCATAAACATCTGTACTATTTTGACCTCTGATATTCTTTTTAAAAGAACCTAGTTGCCGTTGAAGATACCAACGACTTAATCCCGCGAGTTGGGGGGCATTCATCACTTCAATACCCTGGCCATCAATACCGTGACACGAAGTACACCCCGTATAATGGCGTTTTCCTTGCGCTATATTGACAGGGTTACGTGTTAATGTTTGTTTAAAGGTCGGTAAGCTCGCGAGCCAAGTTTGATAGTCATTGGCTGTGTCTACTTTTATATAACCACGCATGGTATAATGAGCAATACCACAGAGTTCTTCACACAACAATTCATAGCGTCCTAGTTTCGTTGGCGTAAACCAAACAAAAGTAACGGCACCAGGGACTAAATCCATTTTTACTCTAAATTGTGGTACAGCGAAATTATGTAAAACATCTTTTGAACGTAATAAAACTTTGACGGGTTGCTCAATAAGTAAATGCAACTCGTTGCTATTAACAAGCAAGTCATCGGCGCTATTCGTATCATTAACATCAATACCAAACGGGTTATCTTCGCTAATTAATTTAATTGCTGTTTTCCCTAATTTACCATCCTTACCTGGCAGTCGATAACTCCAATGCCATTGTTGGCCTACTACTTCAACGATCTCACTATCTTCAGGTACAGAAATAAATTCTGCCCAGACAAAAAGCCCGGGTATCAGCATTGCTGCGACACCTATTGTAGTAATTAAAGTTAACCAACCTTCAAGCTTGCTATTTTCAGGTTCAAAGTCAGATCGTCTATTTTTATTGTAGCGGTATTTAATAATGACAAATGCTAGAAATAAACTAACTGCGACAAATACAATGCCAACAACCCAAAGAGAAATGTTAATAGTGTCATCAATAGCTTGCCAGTTTGATGCCAAAGGAGTGAACCACCAAGGGCTAATAAAATGAAAAACTAATGTTGCTATAACTAATAAAATAAGAACAATGGCTATCGTCATAACGCACTCTTTAATATAAGTTGCAGTACTCGATACAAATGACTTAAATGATAAAATACCGAATTGAATGAGTGAAAATAAACACGTAAGAATAATTAAATTTAGTGTGGTTCTTGAGAGTAAAAGATAAAGCTAAGATGATATTTTTTATTTTAAAAACTGTTATGCTCATTCATACACCAATCATGATGAGTTATTGCCGTCTTTAATTATTAACATAGACTACTTTTGATAAAATTGTTATATCGTAACGCTAAAAAGTTAAATGTAAGTTTTAGTAAAATCATAAACTGTGCATAAGTGCTAAAGAATACTCAAGCATACTATATGATGAATTTAAATTAGCATGCAGGGTTAAGTGATTGCTGTTTTTTATAATTGCAGACAAGAGAAAAGACCTTATTAAATAATTATATAAAGTCTTTGCTATTTAAATACTTACGCTAAGGCATTACTTTCATGAAGTACTTAAACTTATCTTGAGCCCTAATTACCCAATGAGGGGTAGCTTCACCAAAACCTGAAGCAGTAATATCAGGGTGTGTTTTCATTACAGCAGCTAATGCTAATTCTTGATTCGGCTTAGCATCAACAAACAAGATATGTTTACCGTTATGCAGCATTTCTTGAAAACGTTTAAAGTTTACATTAGGTTGCTGAATACCAATAAAACCACCTTCCCAAGTACAAAAACCTAAGATAATAATCGCTAGAAAGACAAACGGTACCCAACCTGCTGCCGATAGATGCCAATTTAACAGGTAAGTAAACAAGAGTAATACACAAGCACCGACTATACCAACTACAGCACCTAACTCCATAGAATGCACCACATCTTGTTTTAATACCGCCGCCACTTCATGAAGATGATGATTTTCAACACCAGCATCATTTTCACTTAATACATGAATTTGTGGTTCTGTGAACCCTTCTTGTTCTAATTCATTTTCAACTTTTGCCAGCTCATCAAGATCATTGGAAAAAAAATAATGTCTTAACATAATAAACCCCTCTTAAATTATTTATCTATTATTACTCCAGATATCAGCTCACTCTTTAATCAGCCTCATGATCTATTCCTTTCAAATTAAGTATAGCAAAGTTTAAAAAATAGCCAATAATAAAGCCTTTTACCTGATAATATTGAAGAAAAACGTAATGGGCTACTCAAATATAAAGTTGTAAATATTCTCTGAATTACTTTTGTTAAACCTTTCTCACTTTGCGACATAGAACTATGAAATCAAATTAAAGTTATTACTCAAAATAATAAATAAAAAACCTGAATATTACTATTTAGGTTTTCGTTTAAATGTTCAGAACTATTGATTTTAGGGTTATAAATCTATTTTGTGTTGTGCTACTGGTGTATCAATACAAGTTGCACTTAATCAACTTTTAAAACGAATAAAACCTGATCGCTTGTTAATAAAACCAACAGGCCTTTGTCATCCAAGAGAAGTATTAAAAGTACTGTTAGCAGAGCATTATCAAACAGTACTTGCTTTACAAAAAACGATAACCTTAGTTGATGCGAGGAATCTATTAGACCACTACATTATGCCACCAAACTAAAACCAAATAATCGCAACTAGCACCGTCATGAAAAATAACAAAAGAAGGTGTATTTAACCAGTCGATTTCACGCTCAGATTTTACCTTAATCAGGCGTTGGGAATATTTTGATTGTACAACAGGAGTATTGGTCGTAGAAACAGTATAAATTTTCACTCCTGTTTCATCTAACCAACTAGATTGACCTTTCATAACCCGAGGGTTGTACATAACTTTCCTTGTACGTATAACGCCT
>CAJWZC010000118.1 GCA_913049915.1 uncultured Colwellia sp. | reverse complement strand
GATGGTCTTTGCTATCTTATCAACAGGAAAACCATCGAGACTAAACTGTTCTAGTTGCTCTGCAGTTAACTGTTGTTGGAAAAATTCAGCAGGGATCACACATAATTGTGTGTTACTACTTATTGGATACTGGTTATAAACAGGTAGGTCAATAACGGGTTCAGCCGAGCTTGAGTGCACTTGCTTACTTACTTCAGACCAGCCTTCTTTTTTTAAGCCTTGTTGAGCAGCCATGGCGACATCATCTTTGACTTTTTCATTGGGTACATGCGAAAGCACGGTCACTGACATGGTATTTGATGATATTGATTCTTTGTTATCTACTACTTGCGAAGAAACTGTGTCTGAATCACTACTGTTTGAATTATGACTATCAGCATCGTTGCTTTCATGATCTAACTTATCAGCCCATAAGATGCTTGGGATAATATTATAAGGTAGTGAAGTTTGTGGTTGTTCACAACTTGGTAATAATTGTTTTAATGAAGCAATATCAGGTTGTAAATAAGGCGCTAATAAGTCTAAAGCTCGTCGCTTTTTAGCACGTAAATCGCTAGCTGAAAACTGCTCTATATTTTCTGAATTCTTTATAGAGCTACTTGAAAGGTGCTTAAAAAGGATAACCTCAATTTCAAACCAACGTGCTTGTCCAGTGGAAGATGTTTTAGAGCTTTGTGTTGCCAAAGAACTGTTACTTGTTAATAAGCAGAATGAGGTTAATGCAGAGGTAATAATTGAATGGTATTTCATTAAAAGTCCATGTTTTTGGGCAAAATTATATCAGCCGAGCTTAATTCTGTTTTATCTTAAGACTTGCTCAAAGGCTTGAACAAAGTAAGTTTAGCAAAAACGTACTTGTTCAAGTTTATCATTATACCCGTTCTACTTAAAGATGCTCAGGTTTCGCCAAAGGACTGGTTTATAAACGCTTTATACCACGTTATTGATTTCGACAAAGGAACAACCATTCTCTTCAATCAATGCCTTGTCTAAAGGCGTTTATAATTCCAGCTGAATTCTGCATCTTCAAATGGAACGAGTATATACCCGCTGCTATTATTCCAGTTACTATTATAAGTAACTATTTAGTTAAGTCATTTAAGATATTAGTAATTAAGGTAAAGCGCTGTTGCGTATCGTCATTAGCTTTTACAAACTTTAACTTACTCGCTCCAGCCATGCTGTATACAGCTGGATTTTTTTGAATTAAACCAATAATTGCCATAGGATCAACGCTTGTTGTATCACTAAATGCAATGGAACCACCCGTTGCACTGGCCTCAATACGTGATATACCAATAGTCTGCGCTTTAAGACGTAACTTAGCAATTTGTACTAAGTTTTTACTGGGTTGAGGTAATAACCCAAATCGATCGATTAACTCCACCTGTATATCATCGAGCTCTCTTTTATTTTTACAGCTGGCAATACGTTTATACAAACTCAAACGTAAGCTAACGTCAAAAATATAATCTTCTGGTAGCAGCGCGGGTATACGTAACTCTATTTCTGTTTGAGCAGACATGACTTGGCTTAAAGACAATTGTTTGCCTTCTTTAAGCGCAGCAACAGCTTGATCGAGCATTTCCATATATAAACTAAAACCAACTTGGCACATTGAGCCACTTTGATCTTCACCTAATAACTCACCCGCACCACGAATTTCTAGATCATGGGTCGCGAGGGTAAAGCCAGCGCCTAAATCTTCAAGTGAGGCGATAGCGTCTAAACGTTTCTTAGCATCTTTAGTAATACGCTGTTCATGGGGTGTTAATAGATAAGCATAGGCTTGATGATGTGAGCGACCAACACGACCACGAAGTTGGTGTAATTGTGCTAAACCAAGATGGTCAGCTCTGTCCATGATAATTGTATTGGCACTAGGCACATCGATACCCGTTTCGATAATGGTGGTACAAACAATAACGTTAAATCGTTGATGATAAAAATCACTCATGATGCGCTCAAGCTCGCGCTCACGCATTTGTCCATGGGCAGTAACTACTCTGGCTTCAGGTACTAATTTTTGAATGTCTGCTGCCGTTTTATCAATAGTATCAACATGATTATGTAGGTAATAGACCTGACCTCCACGTAGGGTTTCACGTAAAATAGCTTCTCTGATTAAGGCTTCATCGTGCTCACGCACAAAGGTCTTTACCGCTAAGCGTTTTGCTGGCGGCGTAGCTATAATAGATAAATCACGCATACCACCCATAGCCATATTTAAGGTACGTGGGATCGGTGTTGCTGTTAACGTTAAAATATCAACATTACTACGCAGCTGTTTAATTTTTTCTTTTTGTTTAACACCGAACCTGTGTTCTTCATCAACCACAAGTAAGCCTAAGTCTTTATATTTTATGCTGTTTTGTAGTAACTTATGAGTACCAATGAGAATGTCAACTTGACCTGATTCAACTCGGGCAATAACTTCTTTTTGCTCTTTAGCTGTTTTAAAACGTGATAAAACTTCAGTGACCACGGGCCAGTTGGCAAATCTATCTCTAAAATTTTCATAATGTTGTTGAGCTAATAATGTTGTAGGTACTAATATTGCTACTTGTTTACCATCATTTACTGCAACAAATGCAGCACGCATCGCTACTTCTGTTTTACCAAAACCAACATCACCACAAACTAATCTATCCATAGTTTTAGGCGACATCATATCGCTTACAACGGCGTTAATAGCTTGTTTTTGATCAAAAGTTTCTTCAAAACCAAAGCTGTCACTAAAGGCTTGATAGTCTTGCTTATCTCGTTTGAAACTATGACCATAGTTACTGGCACGTTTGGCGTAAATATCGAGTAGTTCAACCGCAACATCACGAACTTTCTCGGCCGCTTTTTGCTTTGCTTTACTCCAGGTATCTGTACCTAATCTATGCAGAGGAGCATTGTCGCTATCAGCACCTGAATATCTACCGATTAAATGTAAAGCGCTTACGGGTACATAAAGTTTTGCTTCATTAGCATAACTCAGCATTAAAAATTCGGTAACTATGCCACCATTTTCAATAGTTTGTAGACCTAAATATCGACCAATACCATGCTCTATATGAACAACCGGCTGGCCAATAGTTAACTCAGCAAGGTTTTTAAATAGGGCATCGGCTTGTAAATCTTGCGCTTTGGTACGTCGCCTGGCTTGAGATACATGATCGCCTAATAACTCGGCTTCAGTAACCAGTGCAATAGCATTCTTTTGACTATTCCCCTTGGCTTGAAAGGAAAAACCTTGCGTCAAGCTATTTACGGTAATACCAATAGTATCTGTAGCATTGATGAAATCATCGATATTATCAAACTGCGTAGGTCTAATATTGTCACGGTCAAGCAACTCAAGCACACTTTCTCGACGCCCTTGGCTTTGTGCAATAAAAAGCACTTTGTTGGGCGTTTCTTTACTTTCAATAAAGTGATTAATTAGTTCAAACGGCTGCTTCAATTTATGATTAATAGTTAAGTCGGGCAGTGGTTTAACATCAAAGTAAATCTCGCTACTTTTACTTTTAACGTTATCTATTTCGTTATCTATTTCGTTATTAGCAGCATCTGAAGCTAAATTAACCTGATCGACTGTTAAAACAGGGGTTATCAAAGCTTCTGTTGTAACGGTGATACGATCAAAAGGTTTTAACGCGCTATAAAGGCTATCTGCGGTTAAAAACAGTTTTTCAGGCGGTAATAAAGGACGAGTGGGGTCGTAACGTCTATTTTCATAACGATAATCAATATCGAGCCAGTATTGCGTTAAAGAGTGTTTAATATCTCCACTAATAACGATTAGAGTATTATCAGTTAAATAATCACACAGGGTATTACTTAAGGTTGTCGCTTCTTTATCGCTACCTTGACTTTTTTCAATATTGCTATAAACACTGTTATCAAAAAATAGTGGTAAATAATATTCAATACCAGGAGGCAAAATACCGTTACTAACTTTGTGATAAACCGATTCTTTATGGATGTTGCCCTGAAATTGTTCACGAAATTGGCTTCGAAATAAATTGATACCCGCTTCGTCTATAGGAAACTCATGCGCAGGTAATAAGTTGATTGCATCAATTTTTTCTTTTGAACGCTGGCTTTCAGGATCAAAAAGTCTTATCTCATCAATTTCATCATCAAAGAAGTCTAAACGAAAGGGTTTACTACTACCCATAGGGAAAAGATCTAAAATTGCCCCTCGAGCCGAAAACTCACCATGCTCTAATACTTGATCGACATTGCGGTAGCCACTTGCTTCAAGCGCTTGGCGCATTTGATGTAAATCTCTTTTATCACCTGTTTTGATTATTAAGCTATTAGCTTCAATATACTGTTTAGGTGCTAGCTTTTGTACCAAGGTAGTTACAGGCACTATGATAATGCCAGACTCCATGCGTGATAATTGGTACAAGGTCGCAAGACGTTGAGAAATTATGTCTTGATGTGGCGAAAAATTATCATACGGTAGTGTTTCCCAATCAGGAAACAAGCAAATACTCACCTTATTTTGGCTTTCACTTTTGGCTAAGCTGAGTAGTTCTTGCTCAATTTTTAATGCTTGGGGCGTATTATCAGTAATGAGTAATATTGGCGTTTTTGCAATTTTTACTGCTTGATAAAGAGCCAAACTGGTACTACTGCCATGCAAATTATGCCAGCTTTTTTTATCGGGATTTTTGCCACGGCGCTTGGCCAATACAGGGGTTAACAGGTTACTTGCTTTGCTCATGATTTCCTTACACTAATTACAGGCAATAATTATATACCCATTATCAATCACAGCAACGATGAAGTGATGTTGCTCAAGCGCTTCTTCGATGGTTTTAAAATAACTTTATACAGCGTTAAATAATCAAACCATAGAATGACTATGCTTAAATCATTTACCTTGCCTAAAGTAAATTTAATTCCCACTGAAATCCAGCACTTTGAATGGTAACGGGTATAATAACAATAATAATGACCGCTATTCTAATTAAGCTATGGCAAAAGCGCTAGTAGATACGCATTTTTGTTTTGTTTGTTGGAAAATACTAATATTTAGGGTTAAATACTTGGTAATTAATCTGAACTCATTTAATCGATAATTAAGACATCGAGATATAGGTACAGGTTTGTGCAAAAAACTTAGTATTTTAGAGATAACTTATAGATAAAGGCTCAATAAGGAGATTTAAGCGCTTATTGTATGTGGTAAGTTTAGTCGTAACTTTTTCTGCTTGTCAGTCGTTGTCATCGAAGCAATCAACGAGTGTTGTGCATGATGAATACCTGAGTTCTGGTGATTTTTTACCTATACCACTACTTATGGTGAAATATTCAATTTTCAGTAGCTAGGAAAACGTAAATTAGTTATTTTTTTTGCCACTTGGTGTCATGATTCTAATAATTTGTTTAATGCACTAAATAATTCAGTCTTACTCGAGAATAATGATATTAAAATAATTACTATTGCGCGTGAAGAGGATATCGAGACGGTAACTGCTTGGCGCGATAAACGTGGCATTAAGGTGTCATTAGCTGTTGATAATGATCGTAGTATTTATAAACGTTTTGCGTCAGGTAGGATCCCGCGTCTGATCACTGTTGATGAGAATAACAAGATTATTAAAATGAACTTAGCGAAAGGTCAGTAACAATTAGAGAAGGTTTTTTGGTAATAGGGTTATAGGATAATCCTTTAATTATTATTAGCTGCATGTCAGCAAAGTAAATAAAAAATTCCAAGTCAATATGTATTTTGACAAAAGTGATTTATCGATCTACACCTATTAGTAACTGTTAAGTTGTTACTCAAATTTTATATGGCGGCTTACAGTTATTAATGTATCACTTTACAAGGAATGAAAGATGAAAAATAAGTCAAAATACCTCAATAAAACGTTGTCTGCTTTAACCCTAGGCGTAATTTTACTGGTTAACTGTTCTTATGCTCTTGCGAAAGAGGCAAATGATCCGCAATCTGCGAAAGGGCAGACTACACAGTTATTAAAACAGCACGTTGTTAACCTGAATAAATCTACATTTGAACAGTTAGTCACTCTAAAAGGTATAGGGCATACTAAAGCTCAGGCTATCATAGTGTATCGACAGCAAGTCGGTGCTTTCAAATCAATTGATGAACTTACTAAGGTGAGTGGTATTGGTGACACAATAGTTAGTCAAAATAAAATGAGATTAAGTATTTAAAGAAAAGGAATGAACACATTATTAAAAAAGTCAGCTTGAGCTGACTTTTTCGTTTTTAGAACTATTCTCTCTTCTCTATTCTTGTCAGTTAATTGAATACTAATATTACTCTAGATAATAAATAGTTATTATCCTTTAATTTTCCATTACTTTTTATTACTTTTTATTACTTTTTAGTATATAGAATGCGTTTCTTATATGGAAAATAAATCTATTTATGGCATTATAGGCTTATTAATTTTTCATAAAGTTTATATTAGCAATGAATTTAACCCATTTAAAAACACTTGAAGCTGAATCTATCCATATTTTTCGTGAGGTCGCGGCTGAATTTGATAATCCCGTGATGTTGTATTCTGTTGGTAAAGATTCGGCAGTATTACTACATTTAGCTCGTAAAGCGTTTGCGCCAGGTAAAATACCTTTCCCGTTATTGCATGTTGATACCAACTGGAAGTTTAAAGAAATGATCGCCTTTCGTGATAAAATAGCGAAAGAATACGACTTTGAGTTGTTAGTCCATAAAAATCCAGAAGGTATTGAAATGGGCATGGGTCCATTTACACACGGTAGTGCGACGCATACCGATGTGATGAAAACTCAAGGCTTAAAACAAGCATTAAATAAATACGGTTTTGATGCCGCTTTTGGTGGTGCACGTCGCGATGAAGAAAAGTCACGTGCTAAAGAACGTGTTTATTCATTTCGTGATGAAAATCATCGTTGGGATCCAAAAAACCAACGTCCAGAATTATGGAACATCTATAACGGTAAAGTTAATAAAGGTGAAAGTATTCGTGTTTTCCCATTATCTAACTGGACTGAACTTGATATCTGGCAGTACATTTATCTAGAAAGTATTCCAATTGTGCCTCTTTACTTAGCTGAGAAACGCCCTGTTGTTGAACGCGATGGTACCTTAATCATGGTTGATGACGACCGTATGCCTATTGGTGAAGATGAAGAAGTTCAAATGAAGAGTGTTCGTTTTAGAACATTAGGCTGTTACCCATTAACAGGCGCAGTTGAGTCAACGGCTACTACCTTGCCTGAAATTATTCAAGAAATGTTATTAACGAAAACCTCTGAACGTCAAGGGCGCGTGATAGATCACGATAGCGCTGGCTCTATGGAAAAGAAAAAAATGGAAGGTTACTTTTAAACGCCATTTTACTTTAAAGAACGTTATAACACTTTTATTTGATGAAAAATTTTGAAAGGAACAATTTATGAGTCACCAGTCAGAGTTAATTGAAGACGATATTCAAGCTTATTTAAAGCAACATGAAAACAAAGAATTAGTACGTTTTTTAACGTGTGGTAGTGTAGATGACGGCAAAAGTACCTTAATTGGTCGTTTGTTGCATGATTCAAAGATGATTTTTGAAGATCAACTTGCTGCTATTGAAAAAGATTCTAAAAAATCAGGTACTACCGGTGAAGCAATCGATTTAGCCTTACTTGTTGATGGTTTACAGTCAGAGCGTGAGCAGGGCATCACTATTGATGTCGCTTATCGTTATTTCTCAACGAATAAACGTAAGTTTATTATCGCTGATACCCCTGGCCATGAGCAATATACCCGTAATATGGCTACTGGTGCTTCAACGTGTGATATTGCCATTATCTTGATTGATGCGCGTTATGGCGTGCAAACACAAACGCGCCGTCACTCGTTTATTTGTTCACTATTGGGTATCAAGAATATTGTTGTTGCAGTAAATAAAATGGATTTGGTTGACTATTCTCAGGAACGCTACCAAGAAATCAAAAAAGGCTATCGTGACTTTGCTGAATCATTAGAATTTACCGATGTACGTTTTGTGCCATTATCAGCACTTAATGGCGATAAC
>CAJWZC010000117.1 GCA_913049915.1 uncultured Colwellia sp. | reverse complement strand
ACCTTTATTAATGAAAATCAAATTCCTCTTTTAGTGCCTTGGGCGGCAGGTGGGCCAATAACCCGTTATCCAAGCCTAGATAACTGGGTATTTCGTTTATCTGTTGATGATACCAAAGCAGGTATTCGTATCAGTGAATTTGCACTTAATAAACTCTCCTGTAAAAATCCTCATTTGTTATTAGAAAATACCCCTTGGGGCAAATCGAATCAAACCACTATGTCATCTTATTTAAAAGACAAAGTATCTTTTGGTTTAAGCTTATTTGGTTGGAACATTAGAGAAAATTTAGCGCGTATAATGATCAGAAATATAGTTTCAGACGATTATGACTGTATCTTTCTAGTAGGTAACTTTAATGAAACTCATCAATTTGTAAATGCTATGGCAGCGATGAAAAAAGAAAAAAGAATTCCTATTATTAGTCATTGGGGAGTCACTGGGGGTGATGTTGATATAATATTTAATAAGCAAGTTAAAGAAGCAGTATCTTTCCACTTTATTCAGAGTTGTTATTCTCTTTTTTCATCGAAGCAATCTTCATTTCAACGATCAGTCCTGGCAAGGGCGAAAAAGCTATTTCCAGAAGAGTTTACTTCGCCAGAAACAGTTAAAGCGCCAGTAGGTTTTATTCATGCGTATGATCTTGGTCGACTAGCAATTTCGGCCTTACAACAAATAGAATTGACTTCTAATATGAAGCAGGACCGTTTTTTATTTAAACAGGCTTTAGAGTCTTTACAGAAACCTGTTCAAGGACTTATTAAAGAATATAACAAACCATTTTCTAAGTGGAGTGAACAACAGCAAGATGCGCACGAAGCATTGAGACTTGAAAACTTCTGTATGGCAACTTTTGGTGAGTATAATCAAATTAAAGTCATGGCTAATTAAGCGTGATAAATTTTTTAAATAAATACAAAAGTAAAGTGGGTTTTACGTATTTACTGTTATTACTAGGGTTCTTGTTTTCATGGTTAATAAATATTAACTTTGTGTCAGAGCGTGCCGTTTCTTCTTTAACACAACTTCAAGAAAGTCACACTAAACTGCAGGCTCAGTCTACGTTTGATAATATTCAGCAATTTCTTGAGAATCGCGTCAAACTGCTCGCTGAACTTGGTGAATCGCCTATTGTTACTTCAAGTGTTATGGGGGTTGAACTTGCCTCGGCAAACTTAACCGATTTGCTTAATGATCGAAAAATTTTGGGTTCTAAAGAAAATATTTATATTACCGACTTTACCGGCGAATTAATTTATCCTAAACCTACGGTAAACTTTTCACGCCCGCCATTCATTGAAAAAATAATTGAAAAGATAATTGACCATGAAGCACCGCTTGTTTTAACCATCATTAAAGAAGCAGAACAGCATTATTTTAGTATCGCAATGCCGGTAAAATATAATAACGAGGTAGAAGGTATCATTCGCTTTGATATTGTCAGTTATTCTATTGAAAAACTTTTAGTAGAATTAATAAAAGATGATCATTATGCGGTCAGTTTTGTTAATAAAAACGAGGTTTTTTTCCAAACGGCCCCCTTAAATGATTATTCATTAGTATCAAAATATCTTATCGCTAACACAGTAATGACATTATATTTCCACAGATCAACCAGCCAGCTACAGGAAGAAAAAGAGCAATATATTTGGCAAATAGGTAGCACGTTAACGGTAACTACCTTATTTTCTTTTGCGTTATTAGCTTTTCTAATTCGTTCATTACTAATCAATCCATTAAAAAAACTAGCCATCTCTGAAAGAAAAACCAAGCAAAGTGAAGAACGATATCAACTCGCGATACAGGGTAGTAATGATGGTATTTGGGATTGGAATATTGCAGAAAATGATCTTTATTTATCGCCTCGATTATTGAGTATGATGGGTTATGGAAAGGCATTAGATCATAAGTTAGAAAATGCGGATAAATTATTTATGAAATATATTCATCCAGACGACGAAGTCAAAGCAAGGCATGCCTTGCAAGAACACTTTAAAAACGATACACCATTAGATTTTGATTTCAGAATGCAAATCGCCAATGGTAATTATCGATATTTTAGAATAAGAGGTATTGCACAAAAAGGAGCTAACGGCAGAGGCATACGTATGGCAGGTTCTTTGTCTGATATTTCTGAATTAAAAGAACAAAGCTTAGCGCTTGAAAAAGTACTTGAGGAAGCTAAAGGGGCAAACATTGCAAAAAGTGATTTTTTAGCCAATATGAGTCATGAAATCCGTACGCCAATGAATGGTGTTTTAGGTTCTTTGCAAGTATTAAAACGAGATGATTTGTCTGATTCGTCAAAAGAAATGGTTAACATGGGTATAAAATCTTCAAAAAATCTACTATCAATTATTAATGATATTTTAGACTTATCAAAAATAGAATCAAATAATATTAGTTTAGAATCACTACCAACAAACATCATTGAATTGTTTAAATCAATAATTACGGAACTTTCCTTTTTAGCTGAGCAGAAGAGAATTAGCTTAGTTTTTACTCTGGACAAAAACGTGCATACCTACTGGCTAACTGATCCAGTAAAATTAAGACAAATTGTTTTGAATTTGCTTTCTAATGCGATTAAATTTACCCTTAAGGGTGAAGTTAATATTAGACTTAGTGAGCAAAATGACACCTTGGTATTTGAGGTAAAAGATACGGGTATTGGAATTTCTGAATCTCAACTCACTAAGCTATTTAATCGCTTTGAACAAGCTGATTCAACAACGACCAGGAACTTTGGTGGCACAGGTCTAGGGTTGCCTATTGCTAAAAAATTGACAAACTTAATGGGTGGAGAAATTACCATAACCAGTAAAGAGCAGGTAGGCTCGACTTTTACTGTGGTATTGCCATTAAAGAAAACTGAATTAAAAAGTCATGACACGTTGGAATTGGCGCAAGTACAAACGCCACAAGCACAAAGACTCAACATTCTTTTAGCGGAGGACAATCGGATTAATCAGAAAATATTTAATGCTATTGTAGGACCTACTAAAGCTACTATTCGTATTGTCAATGATGGTATAGAGGCGATAGATGAGGTAGGTAAATTACAACCTGATTTAATTTTTATGGATATTCAGATGCCAAATATGGATGGTGTTAAGGCGTGTGAAATTATTAAAAACTCCCATCCTAATATTCCGATTATCGCCTTAACTGCAAATATTATGAAACGTGACATCGTTAAATACACGCAGGCAGGATTTGATCATTGTTTAGGTAAACCTATAGATGTTGATAAAATCTATATACTGATAAAAAAATATACCAGCGTATTTATGGCTAATAAAAAATAGCTAATAATCGTGGTTAGTGCCCTATGCAGTACTTAATGGTTTTAACAAAAATGACGACAGTTACATCAAAACAAATGACCATGACTAATCTTATCAATGTCATTAAAGCGATCAACACTGAAGACCGTACGTTACCTTTTGCGGTCTACTCTTCGATAAAAGAACAGCATTTATTAAATGTACCGATAGTGAAACCGTTGTTTATCGCCGTACTTGATGGCGATAAACAGTTGGGTAAGGAAGGTGAAATAGTTTGTCGAGCCGGTGATTTTATTTTTTTATCGGATAGCCCAGCGATAAATATGCGGAATATTCCAAAAGAAAAAGAATACCTTGCCCTACTTATTGAATTTGAATATGACGATTTTATCGGTATAGGTCCCAATACCTTAGGTGAACAGTCTTTTAGTGTTGGTGAAATATCCATAGGCCTAGAAAAGTGCCTTCAGCAATTTGTTGAGTGGTCGTTATTTTCGCCACAAGCCATGTGGTCATTACGTAGAAAAGAAATGCTACAATTGCTCTATCACTTGGGATATAAAGATATTTTATCGATGGCCTTGCCTCATAAATTAGGGCAAAAAATACATGCTATTTTAAGTGAGAGTCCATCAGTAGATATAGCACTCAGCATTATTTGCCAACAAGTGGCTATGAGCGAGTCTACTCTTAGACGCAGATTAATCGCAGAAGGTACGACGATTCAAGAAATAAAAGATCAGGTTAAGTTAGGACTTGGTTTGCACTTATTGCAAACTACTAGTCATTCCATTGTCTATATCGCAGAGCAATGTGGTTATCAATCACAATCTCGTTTTACCAGTCGCTTTAAAGGGCGATTTGGTCTGACACCTTCAGCTTTACGTAAAACTAAAGTGACGGATTAGGGCGAAAACTTGACGGAATTGCGACTATAAATAATATGGCGTATCGTTAAAGTAGCTACCTATAGTTATTCTAACCTCTATAAAAAATACATTAAATAAGGAACATCATTATGTTTAAGTCGTTCACAACTGTAGTTTTATTCACCTTAAGCTTTTCATCAGCTGTTTTTGCCGAGTCGCTTAAATTGTCTAGTCAGGATATTGCCGACGGGGAGTTGATGTCTAAAGCGCAAGAGTTCACTGGTTTTGGTTGTGCTGGTGGTGATTTATCGCCTCAGCTAATATGGTCTGGTGTACCTAAAGGCACAAAGAGTTTTGCTATTACCGCTTATGATCCTGACGCGCCGACAGGTAGTGGTTGGTGGCATTGGCAAATTGTTAATATTCCACTGAAGGTTACTGAGTTAGCTGCAGGCGCAGGAAGTACTAAAAAAGACTTAGCACCGATAGGGAGTATGCAAATAACTAATGATTACGGGAACCGAGGTTTTGGTGGAGCTTGTCCTCCAGCAGGCCATGGTATTCATCATTATCGCTTTACCGTGCATGCATTATCAGTAGAGAAGCTTGAATTGCCAGAAGGCGCTTCAGGTGCGTTAGCAGGCTATATGATTAATGCCAACACTATCGAGAAAAGCACAATAGAGTCTTTATATAAACGAGACTAAGATTAAGCTGTTTTAGTCTTTCAAATATCGAAAATATAGATATAGGCACGCGTTTAAAATAAAAGTTGATGAGTAATAGACTGTTACACTCATCAACTTATTGCCTGTATTTTATATCACAGTATTTATTTTTACTTGTCGACTGTTTCGCCAACGTCTCCACGAGAGCATTACTCCGGTGTAAACCAACAAACATGCTAATAGTGATGCTAAGCCTACAATATTTTGTCCAAAGGGTCCAAAAAATTCTCCCGTATGCAGAAACTTAATATAGCTTTGTAATTTACTATATGTAGATAGTTGTTCAAATTTTTGTTCCTGTATCAAACCACCCGTTGTTTTATTTAGTACTACTTTAAGCCGTTTTTGTGATTCGTCACCATTGCCTAGATCGACTTGATATATTTTGTTATTGGTCGGGATATTCTCTAATAAATTGTCTAGCGAAGAGTCTGATGACGTATCTAATGAAAATTGAATTTTTTGCCAATGCGGGTAAAGTGCTTTGACTCTTAATAATTGCTGTTCAATAGGTAGTTGTAATGAGGCCTGTTGAGCTGAAACCTGTACAGGTTTTTCGAGGGACACTGACTCCGTTGATACTAGCTTTTTAAGGATATTACCAGGCAATTTAAACGAAAAGAATAGCGCGGTAACCACCAAGATAAAAAGCACTGGTGCCATATAAACACCAAACACATTATGCCATTGGTAATTTCTAGCACTCTTATGGGGGTAATTACCTGATAGTATCAACTTCTGTTTAAATGCTCTCGACCTGCTTCACTGAATTTTCCATCAAATGTTAACCAACGATAAAAAGCACGTGATTTATCGAAAAAAGTTTTAGTGTCTTGACCCAGTACAGCTAATTCATTACCAGTATTTTACAACACTCATTGCGAGTTTTTTCAATAAAAAAATTCAGGTATGTTGATATCTTCTAAGTTAATACTACTAAAGCTATTGGCAATACAGGCAACCATATTGATAAATTATTCAGTTGTTTTATAGGTTACTTCAATATCGACAGGGTTAATGTCGGTAAAACCCTTAAACAATAAAGCTTTACCTTGCATCAGTGGCTAGGGGGATCATGTGTAAATACGTTTTTGAAGATAATAGATCAAAAAATACGTGAGATGAATATCTATCAATCACATAATGCGATTGATAGATTTTTTAGTTTATCGCTATAAACAGTTTGTTAGCTTATTAAAAACGCCATACAGCTAAGAATTGTACGGTATTGTCATCAACACCTTTAGTGCCTAACTTATTTTTCCAATATTGGTACTCAATGCCCGCGAATAAACGGTTTGATGGCGTACCTATCAATTCACCCACATCTAAGCGAACTTGTGGTTGAATTAGTATCCAAGATTCTAGCTCAGTAGTACCGAAGTTATTTACTTGAGTACGACCGTCAATATACTCTGCGTGGCCTTCAAAACTCCAACTAGTAGAACCTAATTTAAAAGGTAGAGCCCAGGCAAAATCGACCATAAAACTAGTGTCTTCATCAATAATTGAAAAGGGTGCACCGAAGTTACCTACTAAAGATGAATCAGCACCACTTGCATGGATAAATGCGGTAATGTCAAATTGTGCAAAAGCAAAACCAGGTAAATCTAAAGCTAAGCGCACACCAGGTAATACCCAAGAGCTGTCTACTTCTGGTGCGTAGTTAAAACCAGCCACTAAGCCAATGTCTTTAACAGGACCAAAAGATAAATCATTACCTGTGATAGCCCCTAAACTAAAGTTTGAATACCACTCCCCGTAAAATTCAGCTGAATCATTTAAGCCATTTTTACCAGAATACTGTGAATGATCGATGAAGAAGAAGTTATCGCCATATTCCCAGCCACCCGCATGTTGGAAGGTAGTAATTGTACCCGTAGATTTCTCTATAGTACCAGCACTTTCAAATTCACCACCTGCTTGTAGTTGCACTTCGGTATTGCTCCATATTTCTGCTGATACCATCGGTACATTTAACGCAGTGGTTAATGCAAGTGCGGTAAGTGATGCTAAAATTCTCATAGTGTCCCTCTTAATGTTATTTAATGTTATTTAATTTTAATTATTTTAATTTTAATCATGTTCATGTTTTTACTCTTCTTCGTAGCTTGACACGTGTGTCAAGTTACGATTTACTAAGATACATCAGGTTGTTTTATAAACACAACTAAAAATTACAACTAATATAGAAGATAAAGCAATTATGACATTTAAATCATTTAATCCACCACAAAGAATTTTAATGGGTCCTGGTCCTTCAGATGTAAGTGCACGAGTACTTTCTGCATTAGCTAGGCCTACTATAGGTCATCTTGACCCACTATTTATTAATATGATGGATGAAGTTAAAACCCTACTACAATATGTATTTCAAACCAAAAATGAATTTACTATTGCTTTATCAGCGCCCGGCTCTGCCGGTATGGAGGCTTGTTTTGTAAACTTAGTAGAGGCGGGCGATAAAGTCATTGTTTGTCGTAATGGTGTTTTTGGTGACCGTATGATTCAAAACGTTACTAGGATAGGTGCCGAAGCTATTGTGGTTGACTCGCCATGGGGGCGAGCTGTTGAAATACATAAGGTAAAAGCCGCGTTACATGATCATGCTGATGCTAAGTTTCTAGCCTTCGTTCATGCAGAAACATCAACAGGTGCGGTTTCGGATGCTAAAGCCCTTTGTAAAATGGCGCAGGATCATGATTGTTTGACGATTGTAGATGCAGTGACGTCATTAGGTGGTATTGAGCTTAAAGTTGATGAATGGGGTATTGACGCTATTTATTCAGGTACGCAAAAGTGTATGTCTTGTGTACCAGGTATATCACCAATCTCTTTCAGCCCTCGGGCTGTAGAGGTGATAAAAAACCGTAAAACTAAAATACAAAGCTGGTTTTTAGATCAAACCTTAGTCATGGGTTATTGGTCAGGTAAAGGCAAACGTAGTTACCACCATACTGCACCAGTAAACTCCTTATATGCGCTTCATGAAGCCTTAGTTATGTTACATGATGAAGGTCTAGAGAATAGCTGGGCGCGTCATAGAGAACAGCATGAAGTGCTAGCCAAGGGACTGAAAAAATTAGGTCTTGAGTTTATTGTACCTGAAGAAGAGCGCTTACCTCAGTTGAATGCAATTTACATCCCTGATGGTACTGATGATGCTAAAGTAAGAGACTATTTACTA